>NZ_AULZ01000018.1 GCF_000422545.1 Desulfocurvibacter africanus subsp. africanus DSM 2603 | reverse complement strand
CACTTTGACGCTTGTGCTGTCCAGGGATGCCGTAGTGACTTTGATTGAGATCATCTGCTCTTCCTGGAGCCGCGTAAATATTCTATCTAGAACACCGCTTTTGCTCCAACGGTTCATGCGAGTATATATGGAATGCCAGTTTCCAAAGTGCTTAGGCAATCCGCGCCACTTGCAACCTTGTTCTAGAACATACAAAATGGCGTTAATAACTTGCAGGTTATCTAGAGAGACATTGCCCCGCTGCCGAGGGAAGCTATCCGCGATGCGTTGATACTGCTCTCTGGTTATTTGCATACCAACAAGCTAGCCAGAGATTAGACAATGACAAGTAGAGTTAACAGGCCCTAGACGAAAGCCGTCGCTGGTCTATGAAATCTATTTTGCAGCCAGCGGCCCCAAGGACGACCATTTCCTTTTTGGCCCGGTCCATGGCATTTGGTATGGAGCCGGGTATCGAATAGGCATCGTCCAACAAGGGGGACGGACGCATGGGCTGGCAGCATGCGACGAAACACGGATCTGGTCTGAAGTCGGACGAGCAGGACGCGCGGCGCGAGCCTGACGGGCACGACTCTCGCTCGTCGGATATATACATCGAAGAGGCACTGCGTCGCATGCGGATTCTCACCCGTATCGGGGGCGAGATGCTCGCTGGAAACAGCATGAGCGAAGTCATGCAGCATATCGTGGACGGAGCCCTGGAAGTTACTTCCGGCTCCGCGGCCATGGCGGCTCTGGTAGGGCCGGATCTGACCTTCCACGTCATGGCTGTGTCGGGTCGGGTTCCACCGTGTTGGGCTCCGGGTCGGGAGTTCTCGCCTGCGGAAGAATGCCTGTGCCGAAAGCTTATTCAGGAGCCAACGGTTGTGGAATTGGGCGATGGGAGCGAAGCCGGCCTGCAATGCGCCTGCGGTTACGGATTGGGCAGCAATCTCATAGGCACGAGCTTGTGGTCTGCCGCTGAGGGCAGCCGAGGCGTCTTGCTGGTGACCGACAGGCGATGCAAAGGAGATGTGCTGGATAGCATGTTTGTGGAGAGCATGGCAGGGCTTGCGACTCTGGGGCTCAGGCATATCGACCTGCGTGCCGAGGCGGAGCGCCGCTTCTCCGAGTTGGAGGCGGTCCGGGGCGCGGTCGAGCGGGAGAGCGCCGGCAGGCTGATAGCCGAACGGGCCTTCCAGCAGGTTCAACAGGAATACAAAACGCTGATGGACAGCGCCTCGGACCTCATTCTCGTCCACGACCGCGACCTGCGTATCCGCTACGTCAACCCAGTGGTGGAAAGTCTGGCAGGCCAACCACCGGAGCACTACTTGGGCCAGGGCATCGAGGTGATCATACCTGAGCGCGAAGTCGCCGGGGTGTTCAATAGCCACCTGCGGCAGGTTCTGCTGAGCGGTAAGGACTCGTCCATATCCTTTCAGCTGGATTCCGTCCGTCACAAGCGGCACATGCAGGCGCGACTCACTCCGGTACAGGATGCGGCGGGTTCCATGGGTTCGGTGTTGGCCGTGGTGCGCGACATTACCCGCTTCAAGCGCCTGGAGGACAGGCTGCGCCAGGCCAAGAGAGAGGCCGAAGAATCCAACCGGGCCAAGAGCGAGTTCCTGGCCAACATGAGCCATGAGATACGCACTCCGCTCAATGCCGTGCTGGGACTTGCCGAGCGACTTTCGTTCATCACGGAACCGCGCGAAAGAGACGAGTACGTGCGCATGATCAAGCATTCCGCCCATGCCCTGCTGGCCATCATAGATGATATCCTGGATCTGTCCAAGATCGAGGCGGGCAAGTTGGATGTCTATGAGCAGGAATTCGAATTGGCCGCGCTCCTGGAGAAAGCGGTCAGTCCTTATCGCTATCAGGCCCAGGAGAAGGGTCTGGAACTGGTTGTGAGTATAGGCAGCGAAGTCCCGGCCTGGATGCTTGCGGATCCTGACAAGCTCAGTCAGGTTCTGACCAATCTCGTCTCCAATGCCATCAAGTTCACCGAGGAGGGCAGTGTGGAGATTTCGGTCACGAACGACAACCGCGATAGTAGAGATATGGGGCTTCTTGTCTGCGTGCATGATACGGGCCTGGGCATACCCTGGGACATGCAGGCCAGGTTGTTCAAGAGCTTTAGTCAACTCGACAGTTCGTACTCCAAGAGCTTTGGAGGTACGGGGCTGGGGTTGGCCATATCTAAACGCCTCGTGGAGATGCTCGGAGGTAGGATTTGGGTCGAGAGCATGCCGGGCAAAGGCAGTTCCTTCTCGTTCACATTGCCCATAGCCAGCGTCAGCAAACCGGCCCAGCCGGCTCCATCCACCTCGTCGCCCGTGAGACTCAAGGACCGGCAGTCCCTGAGTCTGCTGCTGGCCGAGGACAACCGCATCAACCAATTCTTCCTTAAGGATTATTTCGAAGCCATGGGCCACTCCGTGGACATTGCCGAAAATGGAAGGATCGTGTTGGAGAAGCTCAGGAGTAAGCCCTACGATCTGATCCTAATGGATATCCAAATGCCGCACATGGATGGGTTGGAGGCCACGCGCATCATTCGCTCGTCCAACGACGAGCCTTGGGCGGATATCCCTATTGTGGCCTTAACGGCGTACGCCCTGAGCCAGGATCGGAGCAAGGCGATGGAGGCGGGCATGGACGCCTATGTTCTCAAGCCCATCAACTTCGAGGAGCTGGAGCGCGAGATCGTCCATGCCCTGGGCACGCGCGGGGGGCGTTCCCGGAATCAGGTCGCTCGGCCGCCCCAGCCGCCGGTTCCGGACCGTAGCGAAGTCATCAAGCGCATGTTCCTGGCGGAAGTACCTCAACGTCTGGACGCACTACGTGTCCATAAAGAAGCCCACGACCTCAAAGGTCTATCGGACGAGGCCCACGGGCTGCGTAACGGTGCACACTTCGCCGGGGCCAAATCCATTTATGCGCTGGCCACGGAGCTGGAAAACTCGGCGCGTCAAGGACGCAAGCAGCGGGCTCTGGAGACGGCCGAGCACCTTTTCGTCGCACTTGAGGAATACCTGCGCAAGAGCTGACGCGCATCGCGGAGGTCAGTGCTCTTCTCCAACCAACTTGGGCTAGCCTTGAATATTGAGGCTGGCCTTGCCAATCCGCCATTCCGCCTGGGTCGAACGATCAACCTTACTGTGCGCTGACATCCGCAAAGAGCCGTTCGGCATTCTCCAGCAGGTCCGTCAGGCGGCTGTCCGACAGTCGCAGGCGGCGGCGCACAAGTTCCATCTCCTCGCCTGGGTCTGCCAAGGGATAATCGCTGCCGAAGAGCAGCCGCTCGAACGGGTGGCGGCTTAGTATAGCTTGAAGTTGCTCAGGGCTCATGAAGGGCAGGGCGCTTGATGTATCCATATAGACGTCGGAACCCGCCAGGTGTTCGATGGCCCAATCCCAGTGCAGATAGCCTCCGAAGTGAGCGGCGATGATGGTCGGTCCGGGGAATTCGCGCCGGATGCGCGCGAGCTTGAGCGGGCAGGTTGGATTTTTCTCGGGCGGCAGGCGATCGCCCACATGGAACATGAGCACGAAATCGCTGCCAGCGGCTTCCAGCACGCGATAGAAGCGCGGATCGTCCAGGAAGAAACCTTGGAAATCGGCATGGAATTTGAGCCCGCGGATGCCGGCTTGGCGCAGCCGGTCCAGTTCGGGTTCCATGTCCGGGAAATCCGGGTGCATAGTGCCGAAGGCCTCGATCTCGGGATGGTTGCGCGCGAGATCCAGAGCCCAGTTGTTGGCAGGGATGACCTGTGATGGCGCCGTGGCTGCGGTATGCACAGCCACCCTGGCGATGCCTGCGGCGCGCTCGCGGGCCAGGAGATCCTCGACCAGGCCGTTGCCTCGAGCATGGATATCGTAATGTCCCTGAAGTTGGTTGATCGTCTTGGCCGCAATCTTGGGATGGAAGGCGTGGGCGTGGATGTCCATGCTCATGGCCGCCCTCCCGTGGTAAAGAACATGGCTATGTGCATATTTATCTTTTCCATTTCAGCTACTTGCATGGGTTGCGCACATGCGTGCGGAATATAAAAAGAACATGTATGGCAAGGATGATCATGAGAGGCTCGTTTATGAACATGACGTTTTTAAGGTGTTACGACTCAGTAGCTTATGCAACCTGGTGATATGCGGAAAAGAGTCTGCTGGCCGACAGATTGTAATCCGGCGGCGCAGAGCGCTTTCAACTAGAGCAGATTGCTTTTAATACGCCCGCTCCGGCGTTGACGGCGCAAGTGAATTGCGCCTACGCCGTAGCTAGCGGCAAGCCATGCCGTCGCATGGCTTGCAGAGCATTTTCAAAAGCAAAATGCTCTAAGTGCGGAGTGGAGGCGCTGGTTAGGTGCCGAACATGGCCTTGAGCCAGTCGGGTACGCGCACGGGCTTACCCTCCGGCGTGACGCAAGCGTGTTCAGTTTCGCCGCGGGCCAGCAGGGTGGAGGAGTCGGGCGGTCCGTAGACCTCGTAGACGAAGGTGATGGACGCGCGTCCCCAATCCCTGATGCCGCAACGCACTCCCACGGGTTCGTCGTAGCGAGCGGGACGCAGGTAGCGGCAGGTGGCATTGCGTACGGGCAGCATGAGTCCGCGCGCTTCCACCTCGGAGTAGCTCATGCCGCGTTCGCGGATGAACTGGCTGCGGGCGCGTTCGAACCAGTGGAAGAATTCGCCGTAGTAGGCCACGCGCATGGCATCGGTCTCGCCATAGGAGACGTGAAAGCGGTAAGTCGTCTCAGGTTGTGGAAAGGATTCCATTTTCGGGCTCCTGTGCGGGTCGGCTTCGGCGGGTGAAAGTACGTCAAAACCCGCAGGCTGGCAAACCTGCGGGCTTTCGACTACGCTCCTCGACCAGTCTTCGCAAGGACCCAAGGCAGCAGTTCGTGTCCCTTTGAGACACGCACGCCTTGCGCGGCAGAAAGCTCGTTGAACTCTCCCACACCTGATGGCTCGGAACAGCCGGGCCAGTTGAGCAGGAAGGGAACCGGGTCGGCATGATGGGTCTTGAGGGCGATGGGCGTCAGGTGGTCGCAGGTCACCAGGAAGGCAGCGGGCTCGCCGACGAGTGCCTCACGCAAGGGGCCGACTATCAGCCGGTCGAAACGGTTGATGGCTTCCACCTTGCAGTCGATGTCGCCTCCATGGCCGCATTCGTCAGGTCCTTCCAGATGCACGAACACGAAATCGCCGTGGCTGAGGAAATCGAGGGCCGCGCGAACCTTGCCCGCGTAGTTCGTATCTAGAAGGCCAGTTACGCCGGGCACGTCCAGCACCTCCATGTCAGCGGCCCGGCCAAGGCCTTTGATCAAATCCACGGCCGAGATGACCGCGCCTTTCAGGCCGTGGGCCTTCTCGAACGAGGGCAGGCGCAGGGGACGGCCCTGTCCCCAGGGCCAGATGGCGTTGGCTTTGGTATTGTTGTCCGCATCTTCGGCCAGCCAGTGCGAGGCGCGCATGACCAGCTCATTGAGTGGAGGATTGGCCTTGTACGATTCCATGGAGGCGGCGATGGATTTGTCGGTTATGTCGTGGGGGGGCTGCACGTGGATTCCGGCTTCGTCGCTGCCCGCCGCGCCTTTCTGCACCAGCAGATGGCGGTACTGCACGCCGGGATGGAACGTGAAGCGCGGGCTGCCGAAGCGCATCTGCAGGCCACGGAGGAGCGGCATGGCCTTTTCGGTGGTGATGTGGCCCGCTGAGTAGTCGCGCATGAAGCCGTTTACCGACAATTCGCTGACCGTGACGAGATTGCAACGCCAGACCAGGTCGTTGTCGGCCAACTCCAAGCCTTGGGCCGCGGCCTCGATGGGGCCCCGGCCCGTGTGATGGTTGGCGGGGTTGAAGCCCAGCAGAGCCATGTTGGCCACGTCCGAGCCGGGAGGCATGCCCGCCGGCACCGTGCGGCAAGTGCCGACGATTCCCTGCTTGGCCAGGGCGTCCATGTGCGGGGTGACGGCTGCCTGCAGGGGCGTGCGCGCATTGAGTTCGTCCAAGGGCCAGTCACCCATGCCGTCAGCGATCAGGAACAGATATTTCATGCCTTACCCGCGCCTCCATCAACAAGTTCGTGCGGAAACGCGGGATCATACGGACTTGCGCCCCGGCTCGCAAGCGTGGGCATGCGGCTTGGCGCAGGCCTAATAAACAGCCATGGCGGCCAAGACGATGAAGAGAATGGCCAGCAAAAGCATGATGACGAACAGGACAACCAAGAACTTGGCCACGCCCTTGCTGAATCTGGCCGCGCCGGTGAAGCCGAAGAATCCGAAGACGATGGACAAGATGAAGAAGATAAGCGCCCATTTGAGCATGCTGCACCTCCTGCCTAAGGATAGCAGAGATACGCAGCCACGCCCAGGTTGGAATGAGTATTACCCGCTCCAGCGTTTCTCATGCCAAGTTGATCAAGCAGCCCAAGCTCCGATCTGTCAGGACGCTACTGCATCCTAATATAGGAAACTCGGATTAAAGGTGATTGCCTGGCTCCATGACTTTAGCGAAAGCTTTCTGGAGGAGGGCGCTAGTATGGGTGGCGGTTTCCTGTCCGAGTTAGAGGAAAACCCGCGTTTCCTGCTCCTCGCCGCACTCGGCGGCCATTGACCGCAAGCGTTCCAGAAAGCCCGAGGTATCCACCGTGATGGCCTCCTGGGGACAGCAGCACGCGCAGGCCTTGCATAGAATGCAAGTCTCGTCAGGCGAGGGCGGAGAAGCCATGCGTCTGGCCCCTACCGGACAGATGTCCACAGTCCGCAACCGCTGCAGCGTGCCCCATCCGCCAGCAGGGGCGACGCACGGCGCTTGGCCGCTTCCAGTGATGCGGCCGCGGCCTTGTTCTTGTTGCGCTCGGTCTGGTAGTCTAGCGTTGTGGAGGTAATGCGCCCCGCGAGCTTACCAGCCTCTCTATCCACAAGGCGTTGGCGCACGGCTCTGGCCAGCAAGCGCATCTGCTCCAGGTCGCTCTGATTTGGCCTGCCCCTGCCCAATGGATTGGGATAACGCCAAAGGCTGGCGTGCTCTGCCATGATTTTGGCCGCCCCCATTATGGCATAGCCTTGCCGCTCCAGGGTCGCGCCCATCTCCAGCAGCGCCGTGCCGCTGCAGATGCCGCCCCAGGTCACAAAAGGCACGGCGCTGCGGCCGTCAGATGGAGACAATTCGGGAATGCAATCCATGACCTGCGGCAAGGCGTGGTCGCAGTACACGGGCGAGCCGACCCACAGGCATTCGCCAGGAAGTGGATTAGGCAAGGGAGCTTCCCGGCGCAGTACGGGCGAGATATCCGTGATGCGGCATTGCGCGCCCAGGCGGCCAAGTTCCTCCGCAGCCGCCCATGCCGCTACGCGGGTTGAGCCGGAGGGCGAAAGAAAGAGGAAAGGATGTTGCGTCATACCTGGAAGCTCCTTAGGTTTTGAAGGCATGCTAGCGAGTGAAGGGCTGGGGGACAATGGCTTAACTAGATGTGACCATGATCACGCTTTTCTGGTTTGACATTATCTCCGCCAGCTCTTAACTCAGTTTTAACCAATCACATGGAGGTCGAGATGATTTCGCTTACCAAGACTGCCAAAGAGCAGATCGACAACTATTTCAAGGATAAGGAAGTCTCCCCCATCCGTATCTATCTCGCTGGTGGCTGAGGCGGCCCGCGTCTTGCCTTGGCTCTGGATGAGCCAACCAATGCCGACGAGGTGGTGGAGAACAACGGCTACAAGTTCGTCATGGAGAAGGAGCTTTACACGAAGGCGTCTCCCGTGACCGTGGACATGTCGCCCATGGGTTTTGTGGTCAAATCCGAGATGGAGCTTGGTGGCGGCGGAAGCTGCAGCAGTTGCTCCTCTTGCGGTTAGCACTTCGTTTTAGTTTCGAATATGTTCTCCAAGGCCCCTCGGGGCCTTTTTTGATGTCTTCCGTTCAAATAGGCCATTCAAGGTTGGCGTGAAGTTTATGCACAAGCCCGACCATGCGCTTCCAAGTCCGGCCGGTCTGCCAAAGAGCAGGGCTGTCAGACTCATCGGATTTGTTGTGTATCGTGGCCGAGGTGACTCCTTTGCATACAATTGACCTCCGGTTTCTGGTAACCTGTACGTCGGAGGAGGTCGAGCGGGTAAGCTTGTTTGTCTGATGTCGTGCATTTGGGCGTGACTTCGCTGTTAATTGGCCCGAGTACGCGAAGTCTCCTAGGGGCGAGCATTTCCGGGGCGTAGCGAGCTATTTCATAAGAAATCGAGTTTGATCGGTATTAGAATTCAATCCTAGGCGTCTGGAGAATGATAAGCACGTGCTCCAAAAGGGCTTGGAAAAAAGTTGCAGCTTTCTGAGACAATGCGCTCCAAAGTCTTATTATTGATATGTCGGTGAGTACGCATGCCCGTGCGGCGCGTCTATTTGCCGTCTAAACAGCTTGAGCTTGCTCACTTTCTGCGCTACGTAGACTTGCTCTATTCGACCGGATTCGTCATCATCCTCTGGCTTGTTTGCCTCGATTGAAGGCAGGAGAGGCCATGCGGACCGGGCAATCATGAGACTGCAGGAAGGGGCGGCCTTTCCAAATCCCCGATCCGAACTTGGCAAGTGGAGTTCAATCCTTGAACAGCCCCTCGGCTTCTCCGTGTCCGCTAAAAGCCCGTTGGGCCCGATTACGCGAGCCGGTCCTGGTCGCAAGCGCCAAGACACGGCTGAAGCACCTTACGAGAAAGGAAAGTAAAGAACAAAATGGCTATGCCACCACTTACAATTGGTGATTTGTCGGTTCCGGTGCCTATTATACAAGGCGGCATGGGCGTCGGCATCTCGCTGTCGGGTCTGGCCGCGGCCGTGGCCAACGCCGGAGGAATCGGCATCATCGCCACAGCCGACATCGGCTGGGACGAGCCGGACTTCAAGAAGAACTTCCGCGAAGCCAATAAGCGCGCGCTACGCAGGCACATCCGCGAGGCTCGTAGCCTCACCAAGGGCGTGCTGGGCGTCAACATCATGGTCGCCTTGACCAATTACGATGATATGGTCGAGGTCTCCGTGGAAGAAGGCGTCGATCTCATCATCTCCGGAGCCGGATTACCCCTGGGCCTACCCAAGCTAATGGAAGGCAAGGCTGCGCCCAAGCTTTTGCCCATCGTATCCTCGGGCCGCGCGACACAGATCATATGTAAGAAATGGAAGCAGCGCGGCCGCCTGCCCGATGCCGTTGTGGTTGAAGGGCCCCTGGCCGGCGGGCATCTGGGCTTCAAACCCGAACAGGTTGATGAACCCGCGCATACGCTTGAACAACTCATCCCCGAAGTCATTGCGGCAGTGCAACCCTTTGCGGATGCTGCCGGTGCGCCGATCCCGGTTATCGCGGCAGGAGGCATCTACACGGGCGCGGACATCTGCCGCTTCCTGCGCATGGGTGCGGCAGGAGTGCAGATGGGCACGCGTTTTGTGGCTACCCACGAGTGCGATGCTGCTCCTGAGTTCAAGCAGGCTTATCTGGATGCCAAAGAGAGCGACATGGCGCTTATCAAGAGCCCTGTTGGGTTGCCCGGTCGTGCTATCCGCAACCCGTTCCTTGACGAAGTGGATCAGGGCGGCAGGAAGCCCAAGGCTTGTCTCTACCGTTGTGTGCATGGCTGCGACTTCCGTAACGCGCCGTTCTGCATCTCCGAAGCGCTGATCAGCGCCACGCAGGGCAAGGTCGCAAATGGATTGGTCTTCGCCGGCCACAATGCCTATCGTGTAGACAAGATCATCTCCGTGCAGGAACTCATGCAGGAGTTGGTTAGAGAGTACGATGAGGTCTGCGGACAATAGTAATAGTTCGGCACGCGCCGATGGAAAGCGATATCAAGCCCTGGAGATCTTCTCCGGGGCTTTTTTTGTTTCCGGGATGGCGGAAAGTCTGATCCGCCAGTCAGTAAATAACGTATTGCCGGTCTGCCCCGTATCCTGTCGCTGGAGCAGCCTTCAGTTACGCCTACCGCAGTGGCTGAACCTGAAAAGACTATTTCTCGATCCGTCGAGCGCTTGCTATATTCATGAGAGGAGAAGCCTATGACCGCGGGATGGGCGGAGAGGTGACTGCTCGTTTATCGATATCGGCTGAAACACTCTGTCATGAGGACATGTCATGAGCCGTTCGCATGACATGGGGGCGAGCATTCTCGTGCCTGCCGCATGGGAGCGCCTTGCCCGTGAGCTGGCTCCTGGTCCTGTGCTAGTGATAGGCGCCACGGACACGGGCAAGTCGACGTTTGCGATATGGCTGGCAAATACCCTTACGACCAGGGGCGAAAGCGTGGGATTGCTGGACGCGGACATGGGTCAGCCCAGCTACGGCATCCCCGGCGCTATGAGTCTGGCGGTGCCGGCTTCAGGTCATGCTGGTTCACTGCATACCAGCGCTAGCTGGTTCGTGGGAGACACGAGCCCTGTGCGACACATGCTGCCGGTCCTGGCCGGAGTGCAATGCCTGCGTGATCATGCCATGGAGCTCGGAGTGACGCGATTGGTGATCGATACAACTGGCCTCGTCTCCCGTCAGGGCGGTGGTGTGGCCCTCAAACGTTGGAAAGCCGAGTTGCTCAGGCCGGGCAGCATTGTGGCCTTGCGCAAGGCAGAGGAACTGGAGGGAGTTCTCGGCCCCTGGCGCGCAGACTCCCGTTTTCACCTTGTTGAGTTGGATGTGGCCGCGCAGGTCCGGCCCAGGTCGCCGGAACAGCGGGCCATGCGGCGCAGGGACCAATGGCGCAGGGTCTTCACCGAGTGTGCCGAACTGGTGGTGCCGCGACAGGGCTTGGCCATATATGAAATCGAGCGCTTGCGGCCTGGGCGACTCGCAGGCTTGGTGGATGCCTGTGGATTCCTGCAAAGCCCGGGCATCGTCCAGCGTGTGTCCGACGAGATGATCGCATTGCTCGTGCCAGCCGGAAGCATGCTGCCGCCTCTGGCTATTTGGGGCGGGGACGTGGAAGTGGACCTATGCGCATGATAGCGGGTGGCTATCGAAAGAATGGGCCGAAAGCACATGCTTCCGGCCCTTGTCTATCTTGGTCTATGGAGAGGTTCGCCCAGGGCAGATAGCATCAATTCTTGGGCGCGCCCGATCCGTTGAAGCGGATGGAAATGATTTCGTACTGGATTCTGCCGCGAGGTGCATTGACGACGATTTCGTCGCCAGCTTCCTTGCCAAGCAAAGCCTGGCCGACAGGAGAGAGGATGGAGATGCTGCCCTTGGTAGGCTCGGCTTCGTCCGGGCCCAAAAGGGTGTAACGCTTTTTGTCGCCCGTATCCATATCCTCGATTTCCACAGTGGCGCCGAATATGGCTTTATCGCCGCCCAGGGTCGCAAGGTCGATGATGTTGAACTGTGGCATGCGCGACTCGATAAAGCTGATGCGCGCCTCCAACAAGCCCAGGCGCTCGCGGGCGGCATGGTAGCCGCTGTTTTCCCGCAAATCGCCCTCTTCGCGGGCTTCCTTGATGGCCTGGATGATTTCGGGGCGGTCCTTTTTCAGGTTGTGCAGCTCTTTTTCCAAGCGCTGGAATCCTTCGACCGAAATAGGGATGCTGCTCATGATGATTACCGTACCTTGTCACGCGATGGTGATTGTTGTTTGTTCGATGGGAAATCTAGTGCAGGCCGTCCGCTTTCCGAAGCAGAGACAGGCTGGCCCGATCTCGGCCGTTTGATGCAAGCGAAGTGAACCGAATGCACTACGTGGCCTAGCCTCCTAGACTCCTAACCTCGAGTTTCGGGTTGCCGGGTGGTAACCGGCCGTCGTTAACATGATCGCCGAATCCTGAGCGCATCAGGTCAATTCGCAAGCGGCTCCTAAAGGCGATCAAGCTTCATCATCCGAAAAATCATATCGCGCCGATCTCACGGTCTTGCCTGGAGGCTTAACTTCAGCCGCCGCAATTTCCTGAAGCAGGGGCTGAAAAGCAGCGAACACCAGGCCGAAGTGATCCTACGTCAACTGATGAGTCAATCACTCTAAGAACAAGAAAGAACCTTGTCAGGGTTGCCCCTGGATAAATACGCAGCAAGGCGATTGGCAGCCTTGATATTGCGAAGCGGGTTGAGGCGAAACGCCGCGACAGTGCGGCCGGGGAGAAAGAACACGGGCTACCCGCGATCCGGCAAGTGACGAGGTATTGAAGCTGTTTGTCGCCTACCCCATGGCGAACGCGAAGTCAACGGCGACTGATTAGGAAGCCAATGACGTAAACGAACGTTCTTGGCAGGTCGAAATGGCGGATGTTTGTCCGCTAGTAGCCTTCATAGGTGCTCTATGCGTACAAGATATCCTTTGAAATTCCGTTATCTGTAGAAGGCTTACTGTGTGTGCTGTTTTGGCTTGACTTGAGTCAAGTTTTTGCCTTTACTTTGTGTCAAGCTTGGTTGTAGTTGTAGAGAGCGATATGTTGCGACTGGCTCGGTGTTGGGTGTTCATCCTGACTTCGCTGGGCAGTCGCTTGGAAGCTGAGTTAACATTTTGCGGACATGTGGAGGAATTTAGGGATGAGCGGCGATATCGGGACCTTGCAAAAAAGGTATCGCGAGGCAGTCCAGGGGGCATATAGTGCGGATGTAGCTTCGCTGCTGGCGCTCATTGAGAGGCTGGCGCAGAACCCCGAAGCCTCTGTCATCGACCAGGCTTTGCTGGGGCGTATCCGTGCCTCGGCCAAGCTTTTGGGACGATCCAAATGGGTCAAGGAACGAGCCCGATCAAGCTTCTATCGCGAGTGGCGCCAGCCAGCTCGCAGGGAATCTGGAGGCTCCGATGAATAGGCGGCATCTCGGCAGGACCCTGAACAGGGCCCAGCGCATGGGCGTGCTTCTGGAACTGGCCAAACTACGGGCTTCGGAGCTCGTGAAAATCGTGGGCAATACGGATGATACCCTGGCGCTTCTGGAGTGGCTGCAGGAGGAGGCGGATGAGGCCGTCGCCGAGGACCAGAGCCTTCTTGGCGACCAGGACGGCTTCGCTTGCGCATATGGTCGGATTGGAGGATTCACCGGCGAGGATGAGTAGCGCACCTTTATGACTTCGGGTTGGCAGCCGTCCTAACCGGCGGGACGCGTCGAGAGACAAGATGATTCGCGAGCGACCCGCGCAGGCGAAAGGTAAAGAGCACGGCCGTGCCAATACCCAAAGCGTTGCTGACCATGTCGAGCCAGGACGCCTCACGTCCGGCAAGGTGCAGTTGGGCAATTTCGATGCCGGCTCCGAGCATGAGCAGAAGAACCGTGGCGAGCCATAGCCGGCAGCCGATGGGCCAGACCTTGAAGGCCAAAGTGGACAGCGCGAAGTAGGCCAGAAAGTGAAGCATCTTGTCGAGTAGGCTTCCAGGAAGTCTGAAGGGGATCATGGACGCGATGCCGAGGAGCGTGAGGCTCGTCATCCATATGGCCGGTCCCCAGCGGCCCGCGAGTAGTCTTGAAATCATGCGCGGCACATCCTCCCGCGCCAACATAGCAAGACCGCTCGCAACATGTCGCGGCCGTGGAGATGATTATCTGGATTCGTCGGGCGAGCAGGAAGCGCCCATGGATTTGCGGCGAGTGTATTTGACCTTGAGCCAAACGATAGAGGCGGCCAGTATTAGGGTCACGGCATTGGCCAGGATTACGGACAACGAGTCGATGAACAGTCCGTAGAAAAACCAGCAGGTCACGCCCGAACAGAAGATGAGGAAGGTGGCCAAGGAGATATCATCGGCCGATTTGGCGCGCCAGACCTTAAGGGCTTGCGGCAGGAAGGCAAAGGTCGTCTGCGCGCCGGCCAGCAGGCCGAGAGCCTCAACCCAATCAAAGCTGCTCATGCTTTTTCCTGCTCTATCCGGCTCAAAGCTTTCAGCATCTCTCACTCAGTTCCAGAACGCGCTTTGCTAAGCCGCAACGGTTATGGCAGCAGATGTCATATCTGCGCACGACCCAGATAAACACCAATCCTAAGATTTAGAGCATTTTGCTTTTGAAAATGCTCTGCTAGCCATGCGTCGGCATGGCTAGCCGCCGCGTAGGCGTAGGCGCAATTTAATTGCGCCGTCAACGCCGGAGCGGGCGTCTTAAAAGCAATCTGCTTTAGAAACAGCTCCCGGCAACGCGATGCGGATATCAAGCATTTCCGGTTGCCCGATGAGCGTGTCCATGAAGCTTGGCCTTTCAACTCGCAGCCTCGGCAGCAATCACTGCGTTAGAGCATTTTGCTTTTGAAAATGCTCTGCAAGCCGTGCGTCGGCATGGCTTGCCGCCGCGTAGGCGTAGGCGCAATTCACTTGCGCCGTTAACGCCGGAGCGGGCGTCTTAAAAGCAATCTGCTCTAAAACAGACCGGGCGCAATCCGGCCGGGCTCACTCCAAGGGGGCAGATCCCACGGGCGTGGGCTTGCCGATGATGGCCTTCATGTACTCGTTGATCAACGTGACTTCGCGCTCCTCGCGAGTGGCTTTGGTCAGATAAGCGCCATTCTTGATAAGCCGAGCGTATTCCCTGCGTCTCAGATCGGAGTTGGTGGCGGCTGTTCGTTCCATGAACTCGGCATATGGCTTGAGCCTGGCCGTGAGTTCCTCTTCGGGAAGGTTCCTGACATGGCTAACGAGCCGGGCCAAGTATTCCGACGTCGGCAGCTTGGAAGACTCCAGCATAGCCTTGGAGCCGGAGATGAAGCGCTGGAAGCCTTCGATGAGGTGATGGTGCTCGGTCATATTAATGCCGTTCCACCCGGCGTCGAGCCATTTGAAGAACACGCTGCGGGTCTGGGACTTGCCGGGCTCGGGCTCGAAGAGAATATTCACTACGAGGGACTTATAGATATAGGATTTGGCCCAGCCTAGGCCGGTTATGGGCACTCCCTCAATACCGGAGTAGAAGTAGACCCAGTCGGCGTCGTTAACCACAAGTCCCTTGCGGCCGATCTGTGACGGCTCGTCCTGGATCGAGATGCTGATGAGGTAGCGCCTGTCCTTGTCTTTGAGCGCAATGAAGGTTCGCTTGACCTCGTAACGGAAGTAGGTGCCTGTGACCAGATCCGGCGTGATCTCCTCGTGCTCGCGGCCATGAACCATTAGGAACGGCGCAGTCGAGGAGTCCAACCTGTTCAGAATGCTCGAGACGCTTTCGGCCGGCTTCTCATCCCAGTCATTGAGTCGTATCGATGTGGGTATGACCAGGAACGAGGGAAACTCGGAATTGAACTGGTACTTGACGACATGCGCCAACGGCTTATTGATGGTGCCCTCGAAGTAAGCGCCCGTGGCATCGTCAAGAGAGGGTACTTCAAGAGCTGCGGGCTCGGTCTTGGGCTGCGTGGCGAACTCGAGGAGCCCGTGAATCCTGGATGTATCCAGGGCTCGTTGCGGATTGCGCACGAGTTCTCGTAGGTAAACGATATCATTCGCTACAACTTGGGATATACGAGCCTTGATGGAGCCGTTCTCCGCGGCGATGCCGACGGCTGGAGAGGCGCCGGCCAGCAGAATGGATAGAAAAAGCACAAGCACAGTGCTGTGAAACGACACTTCAAATCTCCTAGAATGATACTGGCGAGTGGAATGGAGAGGGCATGCAGGGCCGCATACCCAGATTGCAGGCATGCGTCCAGTCCTTTTCAGCTCAATGGCAGGCTGTGGGCAAGCCCGATCTGAAAACAAGAGAGGCCAAGGCCGGTCGCAGCGTAGCGCCTCTAGCAATACGGAAATGGGTGGCTGCGCTCAGGATGTGTTTCGTTAGCCTACTTGAGGCCAAAGCTGTTCATCTCTCTCCGGAGCGTAGCGTTTCGACAATCTGGGAGCAGAAGGCATCGATGACCGCTTGCTCGGGCAGGCCGAGCACGGATGGGGAAGAAAGCTGCCGCAGTGACAATCCTTCCAGGCTGGGGAAGGTCAACATTTGCTCGGACAAGCCCGGAAACTTTGGCGGTTCGGTCCCGGCGGATAGTCTGTTGATGACGAGCGCCGTGGTGGCTAGGCCCAGCATTACGGCCATGCGGCGGATCTCGGCCGCGGTTTCCAGCCCGCGCCAGCTTGGATCACTGACCATCAGCAGACCGTCCACATGCGCCACGGTGCCACGCCCTAGATGTTCCACTCCGGCCTCCAGGTCCACCAGCACCCAGGCTCCGCGCTCCACTACAAGATGCAGGAGCAAGGCCTTGAGCAGGGCGTTGGCCGCGCAGGCACAACCGCCTCCGGCCCGGCTCACGGAGCCCATGACCAGCAGCCGTTTGCGGCCTGGACCCTGGCCGGGCAATTCCACGGACAGAGCCTCGGGCAAGTCGTCCACCTGCGGACTCAGACTGATCATGCCCGAGCCGATGCGCTCGCGCACGAGATCCTCGCGTTCGATAAGCGGTATGGGTAACTCAGTCCGCGACAGTCCGCAGGCCTGCCCCAGGGACAAGGCCGTGTCCGCATCCACGAGCCAGACGTCTTGGCCCTGCCGCGTCAGCCAATCCCCAAGCCAGGCCGTTATCGAGGTCTTGCCCACGCCGCCTTTGCCCGCCACTGCCAGCTTCATGATCTGCCTCGCTTTGTTGTGAGCTGCCCCATCGCGTTGCGCAGGTCCGACCTGTATGATCCTGCCGACCAACCAAAGACCACGGGGCCCAAGGACGCCTTCTTGGCGGGTTAGGACGTGGAGAAGAGCAGAGCCCCTCTCCACCTTGCCTTTACAATTCAGCCTATGGGGTCAATCCCAAGGCCGTGCGCTTGGTGCTGATGCGTTTGTCTATCAGTTCGGCGGCTTTAAAGGGATCGGGCTCCACGGCGAAGCTTGCGCCTATAACGTCTTCGAGGCCGTTCAGGGCCAGGTCGGTGACGGTCTTGCTGCCGGTGATGTGCGGCGGCAGGCCCAAGTGCGTGTAGATGCCGCAGGACACGGCGTACAGGCCGATAGCCGCGGCCTTCTCCGAATACCACTCTGGTGCGCTGGCGGCCACAGGCAGGTCGGACATGTCCACGCCCAAGGCATTAGCCAATATGGCGCACAGGTGCAGGATGCGCGCGTTATCCACGCAGCTTCCCACGTGCAGAACGGGCGGAATGCCCAGGGCCTTGCACACCGAGGCCAAACCCTGGCCTGCCTGCTCCGCTCCGGCGGGCGTGAGCAGTCCGGCCTTGCCCATGGCCACAGTGGCGCAACCCGTGACCACCACGAGGATGTCACGCTTGATGAGTTCCTTGGCAAGATTTGTGTGACAGTAGTCGTGGGTGAGCTTGGGGTTGTTGCAGCCCACGATGCCTACCACGCCGCGCACCGAACCGACCTTGATGGCGTCGAGTAGGGGCTCGGGGGTGCCGCCGAGGGCTTCGAGCACGGCTTCGTTGGAGAAGCCGGTCATGATGTCCACGGGCTGGCCGGGGATCTCGACACGTTCAGGCTTGCGCTTCGTGTAGGCCTCGATGGCCATGCGCAGGACTTCGCGCGCCTTGTCGCGGGCGTTTTCGTGCCTGAAGGGCACGTGCGTCGCGCCGGGGAACTTGGCCTTGTCCTGAGTGCTGACGAAGCGGGTATGATAGCAGGCCGCGATTCGCACCAGGCTGGGCATGATGCATTGGTAATCCACGACCATGAGCTCCACCGCGCCCGTTATCAGGGCGAGCTCGGTCATGAGGTGGTTGCCGGCCAAGGGAATGCCCTGGCGCATGAGCACCTCGTTGCCCGTACAGCACAAGCCGGCGATGTTGATGCCGTTAGCTCCTGCCTTGGCCGCCTCGGCCAGAATATCCTGGTCCTTGGCCGCCGCAAGAATAGTCTCGGAAACCACGGGGCTATGGCCGTGCACGAGCACGTTGACCATGTCCTTGCGCAGCACGCCTAGGTTGACCTTGGAGGCCGTAGGCCTGGGTGTGCCGAAGAGGATGTCCGAAAGCTCGGTGGCGATCATGGAGCCGCCCCATCCGTCGGCCAGGGCCGTGCGTACGGCATGCAGACAGATGTTCGTGGCGTCGCAGTCCACGCCCATGTGCGTGCGGTGCATCATCTCGACGACTTCGCGGTCGATGCCACGCGGCGTGACTCCCAATTCAGCCCATCGAGTGCGCCTTTTCTCCGGCACGCGCGAGAGGAACGAGAGCTCCTCGGAACGCGAGGAATAGTCCTGATAGAATTTGTCCGCCAAGGCGCGGGCGATAGCGTCGATTGGCTGTCCATCGCTCGCAAGGCCCAACTCGCTTGCTATGCGCCGAAGCTTGGCCTCGTCGCGGATCTGGAAGTCCTTGGTCTTGCCTTCGGCCACCGCGGCAAAGGTGTCCAGCACGTCGCGGCCGTGGTCTGAATGCGAAGCCGCGCCGGCAGCCACGAAACGGCCGAAGTTACGTGCCACAGTAAGGTCCGCGTCCGCGCCGCATACGCCGTGCTGCCTCTTGTCACCCTTCATGTTGATGCGACATGGTCCCATGACGCACTTGCTGCAGGACAACCCCTGGGCGCAGAATGCACACTCGTTCCGCTGCTCGTGGAGCCTGTCCCAGACGGTTTCGACGCCATCCTTTTTGGCCTTGGCGAGCATGCTTGCGGCATCGTTCCAGATGCTCAGATTTTCGAGGCCTTGCTGCTCCTTGGTCATTGCGCATCTCCCATGGGTTTGATCCTGCTTGGGGATCGACAATCGGAACGCGACGCTGCTTCGTATAGAGTGGCTGCGTCCTTTCCCTACGAATAGGGCAGGAAATTAGCACGGAAGAGAATGCGCGTCTGTCGGCTGGATGACAAAAGATGGTTGGAGATCACATCAACCGGAGTGGCGGAGGCGATTCATGTCGGGGATGATGTAGGAGCCGCGTCCTTCCTTGGCCAACAGACCTTCATTGATCAGCTCCCCCAAGGTCGAGGAGACGGTTTGGCGCGTGGTGCCAAGCATGGCGGCAAGTTGTTCGCCGGTCATGTCGAGGTCAACCAGGGTGCCGCGTGCGTGCGGCCGCCCGGAGCGGCGCGCCTCGTGCAGCAGGAACTCCTCCAACCTGCGGCGCACGTTCTTGAAGGCGAGGTTAAGGATATGCGAGTAGGACTTCTTGAGCAGGTCGCCAAGTACCCTGGCCATAGTTAGGGTCAGTTCGGGATATTCCTCGATATGCTTGCGAAAAGCCCTCGTGTCGGCCACGAGGATGGTGGAATTCTTGTAAGCCTGCACCCAGGCGCGGGTATGCGTGCTGTAGATGTCGCCCGGCCTGAGGATGGACAAGGTCAGCTCCTTGTCCTCATGGGCGAAGAAGATGCGCACCCGGCCCGAAGCGACCACGAAGACAAGATCCTCTTCGGCATGGGGGCCGAAGATGATCTCCCGCCTGGCGTAGCTGCGCGGCGCAAAGATATCGGGCAGCGCAAGGTCTTTTGGCAGAGGCCTCCCAGACAGGCCGGGACGGAAGAGGTCCATGCGCGTGGCCATATTCGCTCCGCAAGGGGGTACACGATCAGATAGGGTGATGGATAAGTTCAACGGCTGGAAAAGGCAAATATCATGGCCATGCTGTCTGGCGGCTGTGGAAAAGAAAGGGGCAGCCGTGGCCGCCCCTTTTTGCGTCGGCGGACAAGCCGCCGCGTGGCTCCATCTAGCGGGGCCGAAAAGTGATTCGTCCCCTGGTCAGGTCATAAGGCGAAAGTTCCACGGTAACCGTATCGCCAGGCATGACGCGGATACGGAACTTACGCATTTTGCCCGATATATGCGCCAGGACTTCGTGGCCGTTTTCCAGCTCTACCCGGAACATGGCGTTGGGTAGGGCTTCCTCCACTTTACCCTGAACTTGAATGCCTTCTTCTTTCATGCAGCCTCCTGCGAATCGCCTCCGCGCGGGCGCGGTGGGCTATGGGTGTCGGCGCGGACCGCTGTCCCGGAACATTTCCCGGGCCTTGGCCGTGGCATGGGGGGCGGTCGCGCCGCTGAAACCGCCCGTGCGTGTTGCGCTTGGCGCGAGAGAAAAAAAAGGGGCGTACGCCGCACGGACGGCGTAACCTTCGCGTCAAGACGCGTGCTGGGAGTGTGGTTTTCCCGCCGGAATGGTCCTATTTCCGGTCAGGATCGGCCTAGTGGGCCAGATTGCACTGCCGAGCGGCAAAAACGCGCTGCCATCAGCCTTCCGCCCCAAGACTGCGCAGACAATTTTAAATTATAGCTACCCTGACAAGGGGAGTCAAGGAGGGCTACGCTTCAATCTAGGCTCTCAAATTTGGTTAAAAATATATCTTTTATGAGAAAGGCCTACCTCCAGCCAGCGCTCGTGAACTTGTCAATGAGCGTTTTGAGGTTTTGCTATCTTTTGGACAACATGATCATGCATCATAAGACGCTTGTTTCGCGGGCTCATGATCTTGCGGGATGGTGACTGTTTTTGCTCAGAGCCATAACAATGAATCATGGGATCACTTTGCATGCAGTTTATTGAATTCAGGAGCGCATTGCCAAATTGAATAGGCCTCCAAACTCTTGCGGCTTGCCGAGGGCTGAGTTAGAATTTAAACGCACCGAAAGAATTATTGCAAGACATGCAGGCAGCATTAGCAATTGCACCTGTTTAAATCGTGCATTGGAAGTCGGCCGGATGGTCATATCATCAGCAGTGTTCCGCCCCTTATGCCTTTGCGTCAGGGGCGGTTGCTTGGCAAAATTAGCGGGGGAACTGCCATGGAAAGCCAGGTTTTCAGTCAAACTAATCAGTGCCTGACCTTTGTCATGGACGAGGAATTTTTTGCGGTCGAGATAGATTCGGTACGCGAGGTCTTGGAACTGACTACCATCACGAGGGTTCCCAGAACTTCCGAGTTCATGCGCGGAGTGATCAACTTGCGTGGCAATGCCGTGCCCGTGGTGGACATGCGTTGCAAATTCGGCATGCCCAAGGCTGAAGATACCATCAATACTTGCATTATCATCCTGGAGATCGAGTCCGATAATGAGGTCTCGCTCATGGGCGCTCTGGTGGACGCCGTGCGTGAGGTCATCGAAATCCGAGCCGAAGATATTCAGCCGGCTCCGAAGATGGGCACGGCGGTTTCTCCTACATTCATTAAAGGCATGGGGCGCCAGGGAGATGAGTTCGTCATTATCCTGGACATTCAAAAGCTTTTCTCGCTCCATGAACTCACGACTTTGCATGCCACTCGTGACTTGGTCAGCCAGGCCGAGGTTGAGGCTGCGCCGGTAGCCTAGTACTGGCGTCCGAACTTGACTGCCTTACTTGGTCTTTCGGATCATCTGGGATTTGAAAAAGCGGCTCCCGATTGTATATGAGGGAGCCATGCAAAAAAGTGGTCCATCGAATAGCAGATGGGGGGCATCCTGCGCGAGGCGGATTGAGCCGTGGCGCAGGAGCCTCCTGTCATCGCAGGCGTGTGAACGACCTCGGCTGTGCCCGCACCCTCAATAGCAACGACGTTCGAGTCTACAACTTCCTTTCCAACGCCTGCTTAGGCGTCTTTGGCCAAGTGGGGTATCCTGGCCCACTAAACAAACTCATCTCGCTGTCCGCGCACAAGCAGTGGCCCCACCTGCCGAGCTTGTCGGCGAATCAATTGTCTGGACAGTCAGCCGTGGTTTGGCTCCTGCGCCGGCCTTTGTCCGCATACATGGACATGTCGGCCGAGCGTAGCAGGCTATCCTGACTATCCCCGTCATCGGGGAAAAGACTTACTCCAACTGAAGCGCCGATATGTAGTTCCTGCTTGCCCAAGTGATAGGGGTGAGTAATGCTCCGGGCGATTTTGCATGCCACAGATTCGGCATCCGAGCGATCATTAATCTGATGCAGTAGGACCACGAACTCGTCACCGCCGATGCGCGCTGCCGTGTCAGATCCTCGCAGTAAGCCCGATAGGCGTACTGCCACATGACGCAGGACCTCGTCGCCCGTGGCGTGGCCGTAGAGGTCATTGACGTTCTTAAAGTTATTCAAATCAATATAGAGCAGGGCAAACTTTTGGCCATAGCGGCGGGAAAGACCCATGGACTGGTTCAGGCGATCGAAGAAAAGTCCCCGGTTGGGTAATCCGGTGAGCTCATCGAAGTATGCCCTGGCAAAGAGCCGGGCGGCTTGCATCTTTCGCTTTGTTATGCGGGCGGAGATGATCCAGGCGGCTAGAGATAGGAGCGCGAGCATTATCCCACTTGGCGTGAATATACCGACTAGCAGCCGCTCTCCATATGTCGATAAGTGTTCGTGCGGCTGAAAGGCCACAAGCTTGAGGTGGTAGCCAGCCCGATCAGGTTCCGGGCCTGCGTGGGGCGAAAGAAAAGGAAATGCTCCATTTCCATTCTTGGCGAGATGCACGGTGGCGAAAGTGAAAAGGCCATTGCTAGTGAGAAACTGCCCTCGCTCGGAGGAGGCCACGGTTAGCCAGGGTCCACCGAAGCGGTGTACGAAATCGTTGGAGCCTTCCGCAAGCAGTGCTGGATCATTCTTGCCCGCAGCGAGTAGAAGCAGGCGACCATCAGGCGCCAGAAGCATGCTAACCGAATTCTCGCGACTTAAGGACAGGCGGATGCGCTTAGCCAACTCTTGCATCGAATAGAAGATCTGTACGAAACCTTTCGTTGTGTTGTCTTCATCCCTGATTGGAAAACTAAAAACCAGATTGATGGCCTCGAATTCTCCGACGTTGCCAAAATCCTGCTGAGAATCTGCGGCGGAATACACCTGGTATGGTTTGTCTAACGAAGGCATGCAGCCTTGTCCAAAGGCCTGGGCAAGGTTCTGTCCTGATATAGGAGAAGGACATTTGGAGATGTCTAAGATGGATTCACCTAGCAAGTCCACGTAGCGGATACGATTGTAGCAATCCCGATACGCAAGGACTGCCCGGCATTCGCGGTCCAGGGCTTTGAGATGAAGATCGTCGCTTGTCGCGAGGTACTCGTGAAATTCGTTTTGGAGTGCGAGCAAACGGATGTCCGAAAGCGTTGATTGGATTTCTGAATCAATGATCAGGTGGCCATAATCAGTATGCAGCAACTCTCCGGCGAAGACCTCCTGGATGTGCCTGCGTGTTTCCGAATGGAAGAAGAACCAGGAAAAGCCGCCAACGATCAGTATAATGCCTGCCAAAGAGGCAAGAAACAACCGCAAGGCGCTTGCTTTATCGTACCGTGATGCGTTCTCACGAGTCGAGCTAGGTCGATATCCCAATATCTACGCCGTCCTAAAGAATTATTGATGGCCAATACTCCAGGACATGTCTTTGTGCAAGTAATGGGTAATTGTTTTTCGCTCTGCCGGTGTTTTTGCGGTTAAACCGATTACGTCTGTCGGGATCGGCTTTCTGATTTGCCTGGGGGGGGCGACGTGGATTTGGGTTTTCTGCTACCATACGTTTTGGAGCAAGACGAACGGGAATAGGGCGGATATGGTCAAGATTGCCTCCATGGATGAAGCTCGCCGTAAGCGGTCTGAAAAGTTAAAAACGCTTATGGCGAGGACGTGCGAACACAAGGAGGTCATCGTCTATGCTAGCGAGCGTTCCGTGCGCTGCGCGCTTTGTGGGGCGAGCCTGGATCCCTTCGACGTGCTCGTGGATTTGATGCAGCGATATGGGCCGGACAGATAGCTGTTTTTGGCTGCCCCACGGTTCAGAACTCATTTGCATTGGGGCTGCCAATAATGACGTTTTGCAGTTCATCTAAATCGTCTGGGCGTGGCGGATAGTGCGCGGCGGCCAAGCCGCCTAGGCGACGTACGGCGGCGCACAGGCCTTGGGACGCCCGACCCTGGCGCATGGTCTCGGCCAACTCTGACGCTACGGAATCCCAGGTGGCCTGTTTCTCCTTGGCCGCCATGCCTGTGTCGGCCACGATGCGTACGCGGCGTTCGAAAGCCGAGACATAGACGAGAACCGCATTGCGCTCGCGGGTAAGACTCAGACCATGCTCATAAAACGCCACGGTTGCGGCCTCCAAGACTTCCTCATCCAGTTCGGCATCGGTAATATAAAGACGCTTTAGGCCGGGGAAGCGACCGAGCAGGAAGCGAGCGCCAGGGTAGAGCAGGGCGAAGAGCAGCAGAAAAAGCCACATGGAGTCCCAGCCTAGGATCAGGGCCAGAAGCGCGGCCGCAAACAGACTCAGGCTCATGGCTCCGGCTGTGGATGCTCGGCCGTAGTCTGAGCTGTGGTCGGCCAGGACAATGGCTATCTCGGCTGAGGTATCGCGTTCAGCCTCGGCCACGCATGCGGCGACAGTCCCATGCTCTGCTTCAGAAAGCATGCTTGCGACAACATTCTTCATGCACTCTCCTACCAGCGGCCGGACGCCCCGCCACCGCCGAAGCCGCCTCCGCCTCCCGAAAAGCCGCCGCCTCCATATCCGCCGCCAAAACCTCCACGGCCTGGGAAGCGACCGGGAAAGAAAACAATGGGTGGTGTACGGCGCCCGCCGGACGATCCCGGTCCGCGTGGACCGCGCGGGCCGCGAAATCTGCTCCTGAAGATACCTGCCACTACGAGTCCGGCCATAAAACCGAAGAAACCTAGAAAAACAGTGCCGAGCAATCCAGCACCCAACAGAGTCCGACCCGCTCCGGCCATGAGCAAGCCGCCTGCCAAGCCGCCGAAGACGCGGCTCACTTTGCCCAACTGGCTGGAGATCAGCAGCAAGAAAGCCAGCATCCCCAGGAATCTCCCACCGCCTTTACCTTCAGGAGTGCCGGGCGGGGCCTGATATTCGCCACGCACGGCCTCGGCCAAGGACGTGACACCCGCGATCACGCCGCCGTCAAAATCACCGGCTATGAAATGCGGCACGATTTCGTTATCCACGATGCGGCCGGCCAGCAGATCTGTTAGCTTGCCCTCCAGACCGTAACCTACTTCGATGCGCACGGCCCGGTCATCGCGCGCTACCAGCAGCAGCACGCCGTTGTCGAAGTCCCGGCGACCCAAACCCCAGGCTTGGGCCACGCGTACCGAATACTCTTCCAGGCTTTCGCCCTCCAGCGAAGGGATGGTCAGCACAACCACCTGCGTCGAGTCGGTACGCTCCAGTTCGGCAAGATTGTCGTTCAACCAAGTCTCTGTTTCGGGCTGGAGGAGGTCGGCCAAATCCATGACCCGGCCCGTGAGCGGCGGCACGTCAAGCGCCTGGACTAAGCACACCTCGAAGGACAGGAGCAGAATAACCAGCAACATCAGAGCCTGTAGTATGGCCGTGCGGCTGAGAAGGGCGGGCATTAGAACTTTACCTGAGGAGCCTGCTCGGCGCCCGGCGCGGCGCGGAAGAACTCCTTGCGCTCCAGATGCAGCAGCAGGCTGTTGGTCAGTGAATTGGGGAAGGTGCGGATGGAGGCGTTAAACGTCTCCACAATTTCATTATAGCGCTGGCGTGCTACATTGATGCGGTTTTCGGTGCCTTCAAGCTGGTGCATGAGGTCGCGGAAAGCCTGGTTCGAGGTGAGCTGCGGGTACTGCTCCACGACCACCAACAGCCGCGACAGGGCCGAGGACAGCTCGCCCTGTGCTTGGGCAAAATTCTGTACGGCCTGTGGGTCGGCCAGGTCGCCCGGGTTTATTTGCGTCTGGGTGGCCTTGGCGCGGGCCTCGATGACCTGGGTCAGCACCTCGCGCTCCTGACGGGCGAAGCCCCTGACCGTTTCCACGAGATTGGGCACCAGGTCTGCTCGACGCTGGAGTGCTGCCTGCAAATCGCCGAAGGCGCGGAATACGGCCTCCTCCTGCCGCTGCATCTGGTTGTAGCCGCAGGCCGTAAGGCTCATCAGGCACAAGATCATCGCTAGCAGCAGGGCGAATCGGCTGGCGAGCAGGCCAGGTACTCGGTAGATGGATGATATAGGATGCATTACAGGCCTCCGTGGACTGGATCGCAGGTTCCTGACCTTTTCCCTACAAGTTTTCAGCGTAGTGTGGCAAGCTGATAGCAAGTGGTAGGAGACGCCAAAAGAGAATGCTCCATGACCATCAAGCTTTTCGAGCCCCTGATCTACGCTGATCCCGAGGCGTGCGTCCTGGAGGCCTACAGGCATGCTCTGTTCGGCGGCCAAGCATTTATTAAGCGCCATCTGGCCGAGTGGCTATCGGCCATCTCATCGATGGAGTTGTTCTGCGTCTCAATATGGCCGCGCAGCGACTTATCAGGGGCAAGTTTCGGCTGATGCCGCAGATTGGCGGCCTGTATCGCCTGGACTTCATGGGCGAGGCCTTCGAACAAATCATGAGAGAGGTCGGGAATAGACAAGTGGAGAGCTGAGGCGAAAAGACGTGAAATTGCATTCATGTCCTTGACGGAATGCACCTCTCCGGGTGAGAAGACTGCTTCGCCGGCACAAATGCGTGCGGCTGGGAAATGTAGGAACCACGAGCACGATATCGATGCTGATACTGACCAGGCGCCCGGGGGAGAGCATCCATCTGGGCGATAACATTAAAATCACGGTCCTGAGCGTCAAGGGCAAGCAGATCAAGATTGGTCTGGACGTTCCCGAGGATTTACCCGTCTATCGCGACGAGCTCTACCGCAAGGTGCAGGAGCAGAATCGCTTGGCGGCCAAATCCAGTGATCAGGACCTTCTCGCAGTCACGCAGCTATGGCAGAAGTCAAAGAACTCGTAATCCAGACCCGCCTCGGCCCGAGAACGATTTCCGCGGAACGGATCATTGATTTTCCGCGCGGAATCATCGGCTTCGAGGATCTCCATCGTTTCACCCTCCTGCAGATAAAGGCGGATTCGCCTTTCCTCATCCTGCAGAGCATCGATGATCCTGAGCAGGGACTGCTTGTCGCCGATCCATACTCCTTCATGGAGCGTTACGAGATCAAGGTTGGCGACACGGAGCAGAAGATCCTCCAACTCCAGGACAGGAAGGATGTCGCCGTGCTCGTTACCGTGACCATCCCCCCTGGACGGCCGGAGAACACGACCCTGAATCTCACCGGACCTGTCATTATCAATACCGTCAGCAAGGTTGGGATGCAGATTCCGCAGACCGACGCCGCGCTACCCAGCCATTATCTGCTCTCCGAAAAAACCTAGGACAACTTTTTGGATTCGCCGCCGGATAGATGCCGTGCGGCCATGGCTACGCTGGTGCATCGGAGATGCGCAATCCTGGTAAGGAGCGTAATTCGAGGGGTGTTGGTGACCAGGGGTAGTCTATAGACTGTTTCGTAGGCGTGCCGACGGCTTCAGGTCTAACCGAAGCGATTCGTCCTATGGTTATGCCTACGAGTGAAAGACATTCTGGTGGATGGTGTGGAGAGGGGCTGTAGCCCCTCTCCAGGAAAGGACAACTCGGCTAGATGAACAGGTCGAGGTCCTGGCGCAGGAGGTTTTCGGCCACCTTGCGCAGGTTCGGCTCGTAGGTGCCATCCTTGACGCGCTCGCGCAGTTCCTGAACACGATCCGTGCGCACGCCGGAATCCAGGTTGGCCACCTGCAAGGCTTGGCCGCGCAGTCGGGCCTCCTCTGAGAGCACGACAGTGTCGCTTCCACGCGACTCGGTATCCGTGGTCTTGGATTTGGCCTCGGTCCCGGTCCTGTCGATCTTGCCTTGCTTATAGGCGCCACGACCTTCGAGAAGGTTCTTGATCTCCATCTTTCCCGCTCCGGTTACAGCATAGTCCGGTCAATTTTGGCCAGGGTGATATCCCACAATTTGCTGAGGACTCTGTTAGCCTCTCCGCTTTCAAGCCTGACCGGACCCGATGAGGTACTGCGAAATATTTGCAAATCCTGTTCCATGAATGGGTGCTCGAAGATGAATTCCGCCCCAAGCGCAAGCTGCAGTTCGACGCGAATTTCGTCCACTATGGGGTTTTCCGCGCCGGTGACAAGCAAATTGTCCAAAATCTCGCGGGCAACTCGTTCGATCATCTGCTGCCGCTTGATCTCGCGGTCCAGAGGCGAGATAGCCTCTCCCTGGGCCAAGCGCATGCCGCGCATAAGCTTGTTCAGCCTGCGGGTGTGCATGAGCTGCTTCCCGTAGGTCTGCAGCATGGTGCGCACATGAAGCGGATTCGTCGTCACAATATGCTCCCCTACTCATAAGTCGTCATCGGCGTCTTTAGGAGAAACTTTAGACCTGACGAAAATAAAGTTCATGCTTGGGGTTGAGGCAGGGGATTGAAGGATGAACTCTTTTCTACTAGGTAAGCTGGATGCCAAGCAAGATCGAATGCATACATATCGTGACCAAAATGGGTGATCGTGTGGCCGGGAAGTTGGGCAGCGAAATCGCCGCATGGCTCGCGGCCCGCGGCGTATCTGTCCAGGTGCAGGAGCACCGTCAGGATTCCGGCGGTAGCGCTGTGCAGGAGCCGTGCAGGCCAGACATGGCCCTGGTATTAGGTGGCGACGGCACGCTCCTGTCCGTGGCCCGCAAGTTCATGCCCACAGGCATTCCATTGCTCGGCATCAACGTGGGCCACCTTGGATTCCTGGCCAAAGCTGATGTGGGAGACTGGCCCGCGCGCTTGGAGAAGCTGCTGGAGCTGGGCTTGGATGTCGATGAGCGATTGGCTTTGCATTGCGAGGTGCTGCGCGAGGGGCAGATAGTGCACCAGAGCGCGGCCATAAATGATGTGGTCGTTAGCCGGGGCCCCATGGCCCGACTCATACGCCTGCGACTGTTCTGCGAAGGCGAACTCGTGGCCGCGCTGCGTGCCGACGGGGTCATCGTCTCCTCGCCCACTGGCTCCACGGCGTACGCCATCTCGGCCGGCGGACCGCTCATCCATCCGGCTCTCGAAGTCATGGGCGTCACAGCCATCTGTGCATTCATGGGTAATCTACGTTCATTGGTCATTCCCGCCGACCTCACCATGGACATCCTGGTCGAGGAAGTCTGGGGCGATGTTTTCCTCACGGAAGATGGGCAGCAGGGGCAACGTTTAGTTGCAGGAGATCTGGTGCGCGTGACCAAGGCCAAGCAAGGCCTGCGCCTCGTGCATCTTGATGGGGTCGGCTATTTCACCACTCTCCAGGATAAGGGCTTCACCCGTTAAGCATAGGCCAAGATTCTGACCAGGCAATGCCGTCCTTCGTACTAAAATCTGGTTCACGGCGCCTTCAGAACTTCGGCAGTCCCCTTGGGACCAATAGGCCCAACTTCCTCTTGAGCACGCCAAACCGCAAGCTCCACAAACACCCGTTAGCTTAATAGAGCATTCTACCTGTAATAGTGTCCCAAGGTCTCTAAAACGCCTGCCTTTCCTCTTGGTTTATGCCGCCTAAAGCCATTCTTGCGCCGTGCGCGTAGGTTGAGATAGATTGCGACCCATGAACAAGCGATGCTTTCAGAGCTTGCCCGCTGGCAGTGAGATCCGCATGGACATGGTAACAGCCGAAGAATACCGTGCAAGTAAGGGGCAACTCAGCCATGTCGAGGCGAGTGAGGCATGTTGAGATCTTCTTACCTATGTACTCTGGCGATCATAATTGTGTTGGGACTGGGGCTTGGCTCTGGATGTATGGGCAAACCGCACCGTTCACTGCCGGCACGACATGATGGTTATTCCCTTGTTTCTCCCCGGGAAGCCATGGCGCTAACTGCCCGTCTTTCACCTCAGGGACAGGAGCTGTCTAGTTGGCTCGACTTGTGGGAACCCCTGGGGCATACCATGGCATATCTGCGGACCAAGCCTCAGAATGAGGCGGCTGTCCGGCGGGGCGATGTGCAGGTGACCTGGGGCAGGTTGACTAACAGCGTACTTCGGCTGCTCTGGCTTTTGCCTCGGCTCGATGCTGAGCCTGGACTGCTGGTCCGGGAGTTTGCATGGTATAGGCTTGGCCCCGAGCCGCTGCTCACGGGCTATTATGCTCCGGTTGTCGAGGCCAGCACCAAACCCGACGATGACTACCGCTACCCCTTGTACGCCGTCCCGCCGGATCTCATGCACATCAATCTTGGCTCCCAGCGTCCAGAGTGGCGAGGGCAGGTTCACTACTATCGGATCGCCGGGACCGAGATCGTTCCATATTATAGCCGCAAGGAGATCGAGTTGGATGGCGTCCTGAAGGGCCGCAACCTGGAAATCGCCTGGGTCAAGGACCCCTTGGCTCTCTTCTATCTGCATGTACAGGGTTCCGGGTACCTGCGTATGCCTGATGGAAGCCTGGTAAAAGCTCAATATGGGAGCAAAAACGGGCGGCCCTTCAAGTCCATCAGCCAGGTGCTCCTGGAAAAAGGTCAGTTGCGGCAGGGAGAACTCAGCCGTGCGCGCATCGCGGCATGTTTGGAAGCCAACCCGGACAAGAAGCACGAGTGGCTCGCCGAGAACGATAGCTTTATCTTTTTCCAGCTTGGCCAAGGGCAACCAAGGGGCGCAATGGGTCAACCCCTTACTGCCATGGTCAGCTTGGCCACGGATCCCCGAATCATGCCGCTTGGTGCGCTCATGGCCTATTCCACGGACTTGCCCGCAGCGCATCCGGGTGGTACACCCCGGCGCGTCTTCGGTCTTGGTCTGGCCCAGGATACGGGGTCGGCCATCAAGGGCAACCGTTTCGATCTTTTCTGTGGGATAGGCAAGGAGCGGGAATACCTAGCGAGCCGCATCAAGGTCGAAACTGCCGTATACTTGCTCCTAAACCGGGAGCCGAGTCTGCCCGAAGGGATCGTCACTAAACATTAAGCGCCTCCTGGCGAAGGACAAGGCATGACCATAGCCGATGTAAAGCAGCTTATCCTCATGTGCGTGACCATGCAGCTTGAGTCCGTGGTGCGCTGGCACGATGACGGCCCTGGAGAGGCCTGCGGCTGCGCTCACGACGAGATATCGCCGGTCACCCTCAAACATCTGGCCGAAGAGGAGCACAGAGCCAACTTTCTGCTCTGGCACGTGGAGGACGAGGCCCGCCGCCGCGACGTGGGCGATGATGTCATCGCCCGGTGCAAGCGGGACATCGACAAGCTCAACCAGCGGCGCAATGATCTCATCGAGAAGATCGACGGCAATCTTACGGCCATGATAGAGCCGCTGCTGCCCGAGGACACGCCCGAGGCTTACAATACCGAAACCATCGGCAGCGTCTTGGATCGGCTGTCCATCATTTGTCTCAAGATCTACCACATGGATGAGCAGATGAAGCGTTCCGACGCCGGTCCCGAGCACGTGGAAACCTGCGGCCGCAAGCTGTCCGTCCTGGCCAGGCAGCACCAGGATCTCGTTGGCAGCGTCATGGGCCTGTTGGACGAATACGATGCGGGCCTGAAGAGGCCCAGGGTTTACTTCCAGTTCAAGATGTACAACGACCCGCAGCTCAATCCCGCCTTGTATGCCCCGTCCCAGCGGGACTGATCGTCGGACAAAGTTGCCAAAAGGGTCCGCAGGCCTTACATATTCCGCTTCGGGCCGGAGTGGCGAACAGCCCTCCGGCCCGCCGCCGAGCTTATTTGCCGGCGATCCCAGGCCATGCACAAGGAGCCGGAGATGTCGCGCTACGAAGCCGTGATCGGGCTTGAGGTCCATGCCCAGCTCAAGACCAGGACTAAAATTTTCTGTGGATGCTCAACGCAGTTTGGCGAGGAGCCTAACCAGAACGTCTGTCCGGTGTGCTCCGGCATGCCCGGCGTGCTGCCGGTGCTCAACGGAAAGGCCGTGGAGTACGCGGCCAAGATGGGCCTGGCTATTGGGTGTACGGTGAACCTGCGTTCGGTTTTCGCGCGCAAGAACTACTTCTATCCCGACCTGCCCAAGGCTTACCAGATTTCCCAGTTCGAGCAGCCTATCTGCGAGCATGGAAAGCTGGACATCGAGGTGGACGGCCAGCGCAAGACCATAGGCATCACGCGCATCCACATGGAAGAGGACGCCGGCAAGTCCATCCATAACGCCGCCGAAAACCAGAGCTACGTGGACCTCAACCGTTGCGGCGTGCCGCTCATCGAGATTGTCAGCGAGCCTGACATGCGCAGTGCCGAAGAAGCCGTGGCGTATCTCAAGGGCCTGCGCTCCATCCTGCTCTATCTGGGTATCTGCGACGGCAACATGGAAGAGGGCTCCTTCCGCTGCGACGCCAACGTGTCCATTCGGCCTAGGGGCCAGAAGGAGCTTGGCACGCGCGCCGAACTCAAGAACATGAACTCCTTTCGCTTCGTGCAGAAGGCAATTGAGTATGAAATCGGCCGTCAGGAAGACCTGCTCGACGATGGCGAGAAGGTTATTCAGGAAACGCGCCTGTTCGATTCGGCCAAAGGTGTCACCGTGTCCATGCGTTCCAAGGAAGAGGCCCATGACTACCGCTATTTCCCTGATCCGGACCTCATCCCTATCCAGATTGATGAGGCGCGGTTGGAGAAGTGGCGTGCGGAACTGCCTGAGATGCCAAGGGCTAGGCGGGAGCGCTTCGTGAGCGAGTACGGGCTGCCAGTGTACGACGCCGAGGTGCTCACGGCCGAGAAGGAGTTCGCCGACTACTTCGAGGCCGCTGTGCGTGCCTACCACCAGCCCAAAAAGATTTCCAACTGGATGATGACCGAGCTTCTGCGCGAGCTGAACTTGGCCAAACTCACGCCGGGTCAGTGCGTTTTCCGCCCCGAGGCCATGGCCAAGCTCGTCAAGCTGGTGGAGGAGGGCGCCATCAGCTCGACCACCGGCAAGACCATCTTTCCGGATCTCTTCGCCATCGGCACGCGCGATCCCGAGGACTACTGCAAGGAAAAGGGGTTGGTGCAGATCTCCGACAGCTCGGCTTTGGAAGCCGCAGTGGATGAGGTCATCGCCGCCAATCCGGCCGAGGCCGAGCGCTTCCGAGGCGGAGATAAGAAGCTCATGGGCTTCCTCATGGGCCAGATCATGCGCAAGACCAAGGGCCAGGCCAACCCACAACTCGTCACCGAGCTGATCAACAAAAAGCTGGCTTGAGGGATGCGCCCATGATGAACGATCACATCCGCTTCGATGCAGACCAAGATGCGCTGCTTCTCCTGGATCAGCGCTATTTGCCGCTACGCGAGGAGTGGTTTGCTTGCCGCAATACCGACGACGTCATCTATGCCCTACAGACCATGGTCGTGCGCGGCGCGCCGGCCATTGGCGTCACTGCTGCCTTCGGCTGCTATCTGGCCTCCCGCGAGGTGCGGGGCAAGACGGACTGGCGCATTGCGCTTAAGGAGCTCCTGGAACTCATCCGCACGGCCCGGCCCACGGCCGTGAACCTGCGCTGGGCCGTGGAGCGCATGGAAGCCTTGTGGCGGGCCAATGAAGTCGTCGAACTGGACCACCTGGCTAGCCTTTGGTTGGATGAAGCCAAACGCATGCAGCTTGAGGACGAGGCGATCAACCGGGCCATGGGCCGCCATGGCGCCGAGTTGCTGTCCGATGGCGACCGGGTCATGACGCATTGCAACGCCGGAGCTCTAGCCACCGCCGGTTTTGGTACGGCCGTGGGCGTCATTTATGCGGCGGTGGAGCAGGGCAAGCGCATCAGCGTGGTGGCTAACGAGACACGGCCGTTCCTGCAGGGCGCGCGGCTTACGGCCTACGAGCTGCACCGCTCCGGCGTGGAAGTGACCGTCGCCTGCGACAACGCGACCGGCCTGCTCATGAAGAAAGGCTTGGTGGACAAGGTCGTCGTGGGCGCGGACCGCATCGCGGCCAATGGCGACGTGGCCAACAAGATCGGCACCTATAGCGTGGCCCTGTTAGCTAAGGCTCACGGCGTGCCGTTCTATGTGGCCGCGCCTATGTCCACTTTTGACTTGGACTGCCCTGACGGCGCTCATATTCCCATTGAGGAGCGGCCGGCGCGCGAGGTCACCCATCCCACGGGCGAGTCGCAGATCACCCCCCTGGGCGTGCAGGTCTACAATTTCGCTTTCGACGTGACCCCTGCCGAATTGGTCGCGGGCATTGTCACCGAAAAGGGCGTGCTGCGGCCGCCATACACTGAAGCCATCCAGAGGATGTTCGGGAAGTAATCCATGCCAGCCACCGTGGCCATAATCGGCCGCCCCAACGTGGGCAAAAGCACGCTTTTCAACCGCTTGTTGCGGCGGGAGGCGGCCATCACCCACGACCGTCCCGGCGTAACCCGTGACCGCATCTATGCCGAAACGGACCTGGGCGGCCGCAAGGTGGCCTTCGTGGATACCGGCGGTCTCGAGATGGAAGAACAGATCGAGGACATCCAGGCCGCCATCTTTGCTCAAGCCCGCGAGGCCGTGAAAGAGTCCCACGGCATCCTGCTGGTCATGGACGGCCGCGAGGGCCTCACGGCCCTGGACGAAAGAGTTGCCGCGTTCATCCGCACCAGCAACAAGCCAGTGCTGCTGGCGGTCAACAAGATAGACGGCAGCGAGAATGCAGATCTCATGCTGGCCGAGTTCCACGGCCTGGGCTTTCCGCTCCTGGCGGTGTCGGCGTCCCACGGCCATGGCATAACGACACTGCGCGAGCAGATCGCCGACTTCCTCCTGGCCGACGTGCCAGAGGAGGAGGACCTTACTGCCGAGCAGGGCCTGCGCATAGCCTTCCTGGGCAAGCCCAACGCTGGCAAGTCGTCCCTGGTCAATAGCCTGACCGGCAGTGACCGGGTCATTGTCAGCCCGGTGGCCGGCACCACGCGCGACAGCGTGGACGTGACCTTCGAAGTCGAGGGCAAGCGTTACACCTTCGTGGACACGGCCGGCGTACGCAAGCGCACCAAGATCGAGGACAACCTGGAGCAGTTCAGCGTGCTGCGGGCGCTCAAGGCGAGCAAGAAGGCCCAGATCACCGTCCTTGTGCTCGATGCCCAGGCGGGCATGACTACCCAGGACAAAAAGCTGCTCTCCTTCCTTGAGAAAGAAAAGACCCCCTTCATCGCAGTCATCAACAAGATGGATCTTGTGCCGCGCGACGAGCGCAAGGTGGCTCGTGAGCATTACAAGAAAGAACTGAGCATCGCCTCCTATGCGCCGGTGACCTTCACCTCGGCCATGACCGGCGTGGGCGTGGCGGAATTGCTTCCCATGGCCGAGCGGCTGTTGGAAGAGTGCAGAATTCGCATCGGTACCGGCGCATTGAACAGGGCCCTGCGCGCAGCGCTCGGCAAGCACCAGCCACCGGTGGTCAAGCGCAGGCGCGCCAAGTTCTACTACCTGACCCAGGTGGAGACGGAACCGCCAACGTTCGTCTTTTTCGTAAACGACCCCGAGCTCATCAAGCCAAGCTATGCCAGATACCTTGAGAACTCGCTGCGTAAGCTCCTAGGCATCACCATGGCCCCGGTGCGCGTGTTCTACAAGCCGAGCCATGACAAGAAGTCGGAGTAGACTGGCTCGCTGCGCGTGGTTATGGAGTAGCCCCGGAACTGATCATCAAGACGGCTGACAGTTCAGATTGTTAAAGTGAAGTTTTCTGGATTGACCATCTTGTGGGCAGAGGTAAAGGGTTGACAAAAACTCGAAAGTTTATAATGTAGTGCGCTCGCCACGAGGGTGGCGAGTATCAGTGGAGAGGTGGCCGAGCTGGCCGAAGGCGCACCCCTGCTAAGGGTGTACAGGGGTAACTCTGTCGAGAGTTCAAATCTCTCCCTCTCCGCCATATTTCAAGGGCTTACGGGTAAACCGTAGGCCCTTTTTGTTCGTGGTAGACTCGTCCATTGTGATCCCAGTGTGATTTGCATTCAAATCGGCTTGGGTGAGCCCCGGCCCTGATTAAATTCGCGCTTCCGCTCCTTCCTCTTCACTTTGCCGGCGTTGCTGGGCCTTGGCTCTAGGGTGAATGCCATTTTGTACATCATGCGGACCGGTGCTCCTTGACGATACCTGCCCAAGGGGTATGGCCATGGCAGAGCGCCTACACTCGTTAAAGTCGTTGGAGCAAGGCGGGTATTTGGAACAAGGCGCTGGATGAGCTATCCAAGGACAGAGAGGTGAAGAATCTACTTATGGATTCCACCTACGCTTATGCGCACCAACACTTATCAGACGCAAAAAGGGGCAAGCAGATCAGGCAATAGGACGCTCGCGTGGAGGGCTTACGAGCAAGATATACGCGAGTGGGTGATATTGGTCTTCCAGTAGATTCTTTATTGAGCGCTGGTCAGACCAACGACATGATTCCAGTCTCATGGCTGTTTGAAGGCCATCGATTTGAGCGCATTGTCGTAGACAAGGCCTATGATTTTGAAGCGTTCATTGCCTTCATCAAGGCTCAGGACGCGGAAGCTGTCATCCCTGCATGCAGGTGCAGCAAGCCGAGGGATTTCGACAAGCAGGGCTATAAGAATAGCAAGAGGAATCTGATCGAGAAGGATCGCGACCCGGTATGACAAGCTGGCCAGGAACTAACTGGCCTGGGTCACCTTGGCCACAATCCTTCTATGGATATGACTTTTAAAACAGAACCTGGAGCTCGCCCGTCATCTTGGGCTGGCTTTTCGACCCATGAGGCGAGCGATGCAATGGGCTACCGTGGTAGCATCAAGTCTGCTGATCGACATCTCGGGAGCACTTGGTGCTCCCGAGTGTATTTATGCGGCTTCGACCGAAGCCTCGGGCTAACCTCAGGAAAAACCGCCTTTGCCGCTGCCGCAGCCGCCCGTTTTCGGAGCCATCTTGACCGTGCCGTAATCCTTGAGCGGGCTGGGATTGCCTTTGAGGTGCACAGCCGACACCATGCGCCGTGCTTCGGGCTTGGCGCACTTGGGGCAGGGCAGGGGGGCTTCCTCATTGGCGGGACGGATATCTTCGAATTCATGGGCGCAGGCGTCGCAGCGGTACTCGTATAGAGGCATGGCATTCTCCTGTGGTCTGGTCTGTGGGGACGAAACAAGCTAAACAAGGCTGGCGCTATGTCAAGAACCATATTGACCAAGTCCAGCCGTGCGGCCTCTGTGGCGCGATGCTGAAGTGCGGTATCCTGTAAGGAGAATGCAATGCTGCTGATGGAACAGACTTGGCCTGACGTGCGGGCCTATTTGGAACGGTGCCGAACGATTATTATTCCTCTGGGGAGTGTGGAGCAGCACGGCCTAGCCTTGCCGCTGGGCACCGATGCATTCATCGCCCAGGCCATGGCCCAGGAAGCAGGCCGACGCACGCAGCGACTTGTAGCCCCGACGCTCGCTCCGGGCATGTCGCTCTACGTGCACATGGATTTTCCAGGCACCATTTCGTTCATGCCTGACACGTACACGGCCATGATCCGCGACTGCGTGGCGAGCCTGCACCGCCATGGGTTCCGGGATTTCCTGCTGGTCAACGGTCACGGAGGCAACGAGGGCTGCATCCAGAACGCCATGGCCGAAATGGGCTATCGCCTGCCGGGGATGAAATACACCTGGGCTCAGTGGTGGCGCATGCCTGAGATCAACGCTCGCGAGGATGAGGTGGGTTTGGGCAGGGTCGGCCACGGCGGCGGCAGCGAAGCCGCATTGATCATGCATGTGCGGTCCGGCTTGGTTAAGCCCGAGCTGTTCGGCCGCGACATGAAGGAAGCCCGCTTCAGGACGAGTCAGGATCTTGTGCGCACGCACGTCACCGAAACCGGGATCATCGATGCCCAGCAGGAAAAGGCCACTGCGGAAATAGGAGCGGAGTTGTTCGAACTGGCCGTGACGCGGCTTACGGCTATGCTGGCGGATCTGGAGAGCCCGGCTTAGCGCTTGGACTACTTAGAGTGCCTACACTTCCTTGGCCTTGGCAGCGAGTGCCTGGATGCCGGCTAGGGTGAAGACGAAGATGTGCTCCGAGATGACCTCCGTATGCTCTGGCGTCAGGATCAAATCGGGAAACAGGATGGTCAGTGCGCGGTGGTTTTGAAACAGGAACGCGCATTGCGCCAAGACGCTTGCGGTACAGGCAGCCACGACTGGATGCTCGACGGGGAAATCGGCCACTGCGGCCACTATCTTTCTCATGCCCTCGACCTTCGGCTGGAACTCTTCGTGGATATAAGAGTCCAGAGCCGGGGTGGGGGCAGTCATCTCGCGTGTCACCAACTGGAGATAGCACTTGCAGCTCTTAGAGGAGAGCAAGGAGTGGATGAGCAACCGGATAAGATCCCGCAGGGATTCGGCGGGCGGTTTTCCCGCGCTCAAAATGGCTTCGATCTGCCCCAGGGTTACAAGTTCCTTGTTGGCTTCCCTGTAAACCGCCTCGTATAATCCATCCTTCCCGCCGAAGTAGTAGTTGATGGCGGCTGGGCTGACCCCGGCAACAGCAGCGATATCCCGGCTCAACGTGCGGTCGTAACCCTTTTCAGCGAAGACCTGGAGTGCTGCCTCGATAAGCCTCTGGCGCGCTTTGGCGTTCTCAGCCGCGCTAGGGGAATCCTCTGCTATGCGGTCCATCTTTTGTTGGGTCATGGGTTGTCAATAGACCAGGGCATTGCCAAGGTCAAATTGATTAAAATTCAAATTTACAATCTGTTCTCAAGAAGTAAATTTGACGTTTGACTTTAAATTTAAATTTATATAATTGAGCACTCACATGGCCGCGGAACAACTCCCCGCATGTCATTGCGATAATGATGAGATCTCCACGGATAACTCGACGTGGTCGTGGCAAGGTTTCAAATACCGGATGTTTAAACATGCGTCAGCACCAGATGCTCAGTAGCGCAACGTTCACCTGCGGCTATCACACTGCACGTGCGGGCAAAGCGGAGATTATCGGCTGCTCATGCGCTTTCATAAGCGAGTATCCGGCAGCCGTTGTATGTATATTACGTAGTAGACAGGGTCCGACAGCCATGGAGGGCTATTAGCCATGACAACTGACTTAATATCCAAGCTGTTCCTTGTTCATTCCGTCATACGCCGGGCGATCAATACGGCCTTCAAGCAAGCTGGCCTGGTGTGGAATTTCGAGCACTTCATCTTCCTGGCGGCGATCCCAGCGGGCAAGGGTATCCCGCTGAAGTACATCGCCACGACCGTTTTCGGCCGAGACCAGTCAGCTATGCGGCGCGCCTTGTCGGCTTTGGAGAAGGCTACGCTCATCAAACTTAAGCGAGAGATCGAGGATCGAAGGCATCTGCGGGTTCATATAACCAGTGAGGGCATCGAGGTGCTCGCATCCTTAAACCGATTGGCCCTTGATTCCATGGACACAGCCTTGTTCAGCGATGAGCAGGAGACCTTGGTCAAGCTTTCAGGCATGCTCGACCAACTACAGCCCCACATGGATTTTGAATCCTCGCAGGTAGCTTAGTTTTTTCGCTAGCCGGCCCTGGAGATCTTTGAGGCTGGCGCAGGGATTACGTTTTGCATCCCGGAGCGTAACACAATTCGATCCGTCATGCCCGCTCGCCGTCGGCAGGCCTCAACTTGCCAAGCAGTCTGCTTTCCTCCATACCATCATAATAGGGGAATCGCCTGTCCCCCAAGGGAGCAGACATGGCCGCAAGGGTGATCCATTTTGAAATACCGGCCCGCGATCCAGAGCGGGCCAACGCCTTCTACTCCGGAGTTTTCGGCTGGGACGTGCGCAAGTGGGAGGGACCCGAGGACTATTGGTTGCTGACCACGGGACCGGACGAGGAGCCTGGCATCAATGGCGATCATGCCGCAGATAGACCAGAGCGCCACACCACGGGTGGTTGTGCGTGTGGACTCGGTTGACGAGGCCACGGCGCGCGTCCAGAACCGTGGCGGCCGCATCGCCGCGCCTAGAGCAGATTGCTTTTTAGACGCCCGCTCCGGCGTTGACGGCGCAAGTGAATTGCGCCTACGCCGAAGCTAGCGGCAAGCCATGCCGACGCATGGCTTGCAGAGCATTTTCAAAAGCAAAATGCTCTAAAATGCCCATTCCGGGCCTTGGCTGGTTCGCCTATGCCGAGGACCCCGAAGGCAACCTGTTTGGATTATTCCAGCCCGACTCGGACGCAAGTTGACACTATTGTCGAAGATCCGGATTGGCATCCAGTGGGACTTATGCTGATACTTGGCCAGCATGAGCCGATAATGGCTTGAAGGGGTAGATAGTTGACAACCTTTCACCCTGCGGATAGAAATACTCCATGCATACCCTAACCTACAGCGCCTGCTACTTTTCCTTCTTTTTCTTTTTTAGGCAGGACGCCTGTGGCCAGGGGTGCGCGCGAGACTAGGTTTCACATCAAAAGCGCTCCCAAGGGGCCGCAGGCGTCCGCCGCCTGCGGCCCCTTTGCCTTTTAGGCATGGGGAAGAGGCGGCCGCGTCGGGCTTTGGGGGCAAACGCACAGGAGTTCCCCATGCTGCTCGGAAAAGCCGTCCGCCTCGAACGCATTCTCGACCGCAACACCCATCGCACCGTCATTGTACCCCTGGACCACGGCATCAGTGTAGGGCCCATCTACGGCCTGGTGGATTTCAAGGGCACGGTCAATCAGGTAGCCGAGGGCGGGGCCAACGCCGTGCTCATGCACAAGGGCCTGCCGCGCTGCACGCACCGCGGCTACGGGAAGGACGTTGGCCTGGTCATCCATCTTTCGGCCTCCACCTCACTTTCGCCCAAGCCCAACGCCAAGGCCCTGGTGGCCACTGTTGAGGATGCGTTGCGTCTTGGCGCCGACGCGGTGTCCGTGCACGTTAACCTGGGCGATGAAACGGAAGGGCGCATGCTTGCCGACCTGGGCTACGTCACCTCCAAGGCCGCCGATTGGGGCATGCCTGTATTGGCCATGATGTACGCCCGTGGTCCCAAGGTCGCCGACGAATATGCCCCCGAGGTGGTGCGCCATTGCGCGCGTGTAGGCCAGGAACTGGGGGCGGACGTCATCAAGGTGGCTTACACCGGGGACGTGGAGAGTTTCTCGCGCGTGGTGGAGGCCTGCTGCGTGCCGGTGGTTATTGCCGGCGGCCCAAAGATCGACAATACCGAGTCCCTGGTGCGTATGGTTTATGATTCCATTACCGCCGGGGGCTCGGGCCTTTCCATCGGTCGTAATATTTTCCAGGCCGAGAATCCGGCTCGCTTGGTCAAGGCGCTGTCCAAGGTGGTACATCATGATTGGGACGTGCACCAGGCCATGCGTTTTCTGCGTGATGAGGAGTAACGGGGGTCAGGAGGCGGGCGCTTTGCCCGCCTCCTGAGTCAGTACTCGTCGGGCCATGACGAAGCGTTGTTGGAAGTAGCTGTTGGAGAAGGGAATGATGATGACCCCGCGGGACGAGGATGCGTGGGCCATGAGATCACCGCCGAGATAGAGTCCTACGTGGCTTATGTGGCCCTTCAATTCCATGTCAAAAAAGATCAGGTCCCCTGGCTGCAGGTCGGACACTTTGATTCTACGGCCAATCTTGGCCTGATCGCGGCTCACACGCGGGATGACGCAGCCGACGTTGCTCAGGATTTCCTTGGTGAACCCCGAGCAGTCGGCTCCTTCTTGGGATATGCCGCCCCAAACGTAGGGAGTGCCGAGCCAGGGTGCCAGGCTGGTGCGGAAATCCGCAAGCATGGCCAGGGCATGTTCGGGTAGCCTGTGCAGGCTGCCCTTACTGGATTCGGGGATGCTCTCGACGGCTTTGGCCACGAAAGCCTTGGGCGGCCCGGATAGGCGCGACTCCCAATAATGAATGTATAAAGCCGCCAGATCCGGGGCCACGCTCTGGGCTACCAGTTCGGCCACGCCACTCAGGACCATGTGGTAATCCAACTCGTTCCAGCCTACGGCTAGCCCGTGGGCCAGCAGGTCCACCCCCAGTCCGGCGGGGACGCCACGCATGCCGGCGCGCTCAAGAACCGAGGCGTGGAAGAATAGTTGGTCCTTGCTTAGGCGGTATTCCAAGGCCAGTTCGCCCATGCCGCGCAGGAGAGGCTCCTCGGCTCCCAATTCGGCAGCCTCCACCGCCGCGCTGGCCGCACGCAGGCATTCGGACATGCCAAAGCGGCCATCCGTCGAAAGCTTAAGGTATTTGTAGAGAATCTGGCTGTAGTCCGTGCGGGTGCGATTGTCGAAGTTAGCCTTGGCCGCACGAATCCAGGCCAGCTTGTCCGCGCTTGTCAGTGCGGTGTCCTTACGCACCAGTCTCGAAAATTCCGTCAGCGGACGGCCGGCGGCAAGGCATACGCCGGCCAGCAGGAATAAAATAGCGATCGATAGGGGGATGCTCTTGCGCATGCGGAAAGCCATGTCCTGCAGTCCTCCGTGGTTATCCTGCGGTCCGGAACAACGAAGCTTGGCGAGACTATAGCACAATGGCCGGCGCGGAGAAGATGTTCGGCTTAGGTCTGTGTCGTATTTTGAGGTGTAATCTTTCTCCGCCTACTCGAACTTCGGTTGTAGGCATCAGCAACTATGGTCCATACTTGCGTCTAGGTCGTTGCTGAAATGTCTGGCGTGACCTATTGCGGACCGCCATCCACTGGCCTATAGTCCGCCCCGGCCAGAGACGCCCTGTCCCTGTCGCCCGCTGCGCTCCCGCCCGGGAGTGTGATCTTCCCCTGATTCAGAAATGTAAACCGCCCGCCATGTGGGCTTGAGCACGTGCCGTTGCGCCGTTAGGCAGAATTCTGGCGCAGCCGTGCGCGTGGAGGTGTGCATGGCCATCGAATCGAGGCCGGGGACCGGCGAGCCGCTCCTTGGGCTCTGTCTGTCCATGGTAGAGAAGTATCTTATCCGCCAGGGCTGGTCCGTGCGCGACCTGTGGCTGTCCGGCAAGCCCGAGGTTACGACATTGGCCCAGGACCCCGCAGGCGCCTGCGAGTTGCGCTACCCCAAGCCCACTCTGCTGACGCTGGATCAGAACAGGTCCGCGGCCCTGGCAGAACTCATGAGCAGGCTCGCGATCCTTGAAGGCCTCACTCCCGAGGCCCTGTCCCTCAAGGTCATGGCCGAGTTCTCCCGCCCTCCGCTAGGCTACAACTGCCGCATGTGCGGCCTGTGCTGCACTCGTTTTCGCGACGCATGGCAGGGCCTGGTGTCCGTGGAGGAAGTCGAGGGCTGGCGGCGCGCGGGATTTACGTCCATCCTGCGCCTGGTGTCGGAGGAAAAACGCGAGGGGCGCATCTATTACAAGGCTTGGGTCAACCCCAAGACCGGGGAGTACTTCAAGCGCTGTCCCTGGCTGCGCAAGATGAACGGCGGCATGGGTTGCGCCATCCACCTGCACAAGCCCCTCAAATGCCGCACCTTCCCTTACACACGCGAGCAGGCGGAATATAGCGGCTGCCGGGCCTTCGACCACGACCGCGAAGGCGACGCCCTGGCCGAAGGGTAGGGCCAGCGACTCGCCTGGATTCGCTGGAAAAAGCTATAGGTTACTTAGCTTGCAACGCAAAACGGCCTGACGCACTAGGCGTCGGGCCGTTTACATCAAGAGCTGATCCGCGGTGTCCCGGCTAGAGTGACGGCGTGACCTGCCCGCTATACCGTACGGCCCGCCTGACCATGAGCACTGATTGAGCCTTGCGCAATCAGTGCGGATTTGAAAAAAATAGAATATGGTTTCTATTGATGATCTGGTGAGGCAGCATCAGTTACTCGGCTGCGTATAAGGAGGCACGACCATGCAGGCGGATTCCACGCTACGCAAGGAGCTGCTAACTCTTCTGCGCGGCGGGCACGCGCACATGAGCCCGGACGAGGTCCTGGCCGATTTCCCCCTCGACCAAATGAACGCCAAGCCGCCCAACTCGCCGTATTCCTGCTGGCATATCCTGGAGCACATGCGCATCACCCTCTGGGATATCGTGGAGTTCATCCGCAATCCCGAGCATATCTCGCCGGAGTACCCCGAGGGCTATCGGCCCAGGCCGGAAGCGAGGACAGACGCTACAGGCTGGCGAAGCAGCGCGGAGTGGCTTCTGGGAGACCTCGCAGCCCTGGAAAAAATGGTCCGCGACCCTCGGATCGACCTCTTCGCACCCATTGCCCATGCGCCTGACTACACCGTGTTCCGGGAGGTGCTCACTGCTGCGGACCACCTGGCCTATCATACCGGGGAACTGGCGATGATGCGTCAGGTTCTCAACCTGTGGCCAAAGGGAAGTGAGTATCTGACGGGATAAGCGGGAGGATTGGCTGGGCTTGCGAATGGGCTGAGCGGTTGCGGAAAAGGCATCAGCAGGACAGGATGGTCGCGACTTGTCCCGCCCCGAGCCTTGGCCCATGCATCGACTTAGGCCATGGCCCCATGGGCCAAGCAATAATGCTGCGGATAAGCTCGGTGTGTAGTCGTCAGCTTCTTCGCATTGCGCCTGAAGCCGCATGTTCATGAGCACGGAGCGGAAACTGCGCCACGAAAGCAGGCGCATTTCCTGCCCTGCAATTATTCATCCCAGATTTTTGGCCAAAGGCGTTCCTAGGCGCGGGACAGCAGAATCCGATCCGAATCGAGGCGTTCGACCTTCATGGTCTCCAAGTCGGCGAGCTGCTCCAGCCTGGGCGCGAAACGCAGGGCCGAACCTCTGCGCCGCCCCTGTGTGTGGCCGCTCAGCTCCTGCAGCATCGGCTCAGTGAAGCACAAGGGCTCTTCCAGGCTCCAAGCCAAGGCGTGCAGCCACTTGGCTAACGGATCGCGTCCAAGTGAGAGGCGTTCTCGCACGAACCGCTGCAGGCTTCCGACCATGAACGAACACTGCACGTTCTTATCGAAATACACCACGAATTCCTGCATCTCATGATCATAGAGAAACTTGCTCAACAACTGCATGCTGAAGCTGAACCGTCCGGCGCGCACGGCGATACGCCCAGCCTCAAGGCGGAACAGACAGTCCAGCAGCCGATCCGGGAAACCGGGAGTGGTGCGCCTGGCCCGACCCGAGGCCAATTCCCCCGCATGGACGCGGAAGCCTCTTCCAGGCGCGCTGCCGGTGGCTTGCGCCTTCGCCAGCAACAGCAACAGCACGTCCAGGTCGGACTGGTCGAGCTGCTCTCCGCAGAACACGACCGTTTTGGTGGATGAAGCCATCCGTAGAGGCTGGCTCGGGATAATTCTTCGCTGGCGCGCGTATACGGGAGCAAAAAGGTTCGAGGCCAAAAAGAATGAGGCCTTATGGCACAAGGCTTGCCGCTCGCCAGGGCGCGGGCCGCACGAGCCGAGAGGATCCTGCGTTAGGGGGCCCTCAAGCCGGGGATCAAGGTGTCCGTCGTCCAGATAATCTGAAAAAAGCATGCTGTTTCTCCCGCGGTCCTCACTCTTTGACAGGGGAATCCGCAAGCAGGAGCAGAATCGTCTCCGTGCAGGGCTCCCAGGCCGCCTGATGGAACGCATCCGTGGGTATGGGCTTTTCATCCAGCTCGCAATGGCCGAACTGCATCCAAAAAGCTGGGGGCTGTTGTTCAAGGAACTCGCACAGGCGGTCCTTGGGTACGAGAATGCCGCGACGCAGCGCATATCCGGCCAAATCACGGGCCATGAGGTTGTATAGGCGCACCTGGACGAGGAAAGGCTTTGCGTGTTCCTCGGTCAGCGGCTCATCCTGCTTGTATGAAATGCCTTCGCGCATCCGGGAGTAGTACCCGCCACGGCGCATGGTCGCGCCCAACAGTCCCGGCAAGGCGCCGGACAAGGCAAGCGTGCTGCCTGGGCGGACCTGCGCCGTAAGCAGGTTGTCGACCGGACTGCTATTCAAGAAAAGCGTCTGAATGCGTTGCTGGATGACCTCCTCGGGAACGCCGAGCTGGTCGCGCAGGAATTCGTACACATTAGTCGGCCGTTCTACGGGAAGGGCGAAGCCGGCCTGCAGGATGATCTCGAATTGATTCGGTTGAGCGTGGGTAAATCGCAATAGTGAGGGAGCGGCGCCGGTGATGCGGGAGAGCAGGTCGACAGGTTCAGTTGACGGCATGTGTACACCGGGAAGGGCCGGCTCGCAGGCGTAGAGGCCTGCGAGCCGGCGCTCCATCGCTTAGAAGTTGAAAACGCTATCGAGCTCCTTGTCGGACACGTCGAAAACGACGTTATGAGGAGCCAGGGGCTCGCGGCTGAAGTAGCGGGGCAGCCTGTCGTGAGCCTTGGTGAAGCCGGCCTGCTCGTTGAACTGGCGCTCCATGCGCAGGACCTTCTTGCCGAGCTCGACCACGTCATTCCCGGTAAGTTCCAGTCCGTACATGGCATTGATGGAGTCGACCATGGCCTGGAACGTCTCGGGCTGGTCCAGGATGGCGAAGGCGATGAACAGGCAGTAGCCCGTGGAGTCCAGCGCGGCAGTGGCGATCTGCAGGTTGCGCGACAGCTCGGCCTGTCCGGCGGGCTTGAGCGGATCGACGTCGCCGCCGACCTTGAGGATGTTGGTGGCCACGGCATAACCGGCGGTGTGGTCGGCGCCCTGGGTCGTGGTGGCGTAGGTCACGCCGATGCCCTTGACCGCGCGCGGATCGTAGGCCGGCATGGCCTGTCCCTTGACCACCGGGGCGCGTTCAAGACCGAAGCACTTGGCCGTGACGGCCGCACCGGCGCCGAGGATGCGCCCGAGCGGAGTGCCCTTGCCAGCCTCGTCCACGAGCCTCTGGGCTCCCTCGGCATCGCCGAACTTGATCAGTCCGGCCTCCATGGCCACGCCGATGGTTACGCCCATCTCGATAGTGTCGAAGCCATAGTTGTCATCCATGAAGTCGAGCCTGGCGATGGAGTCCAGGTCGCAGATGCCGCAGTTGCCGCCATGAGCCCATACGGTTTCGTACTCGGGCTGTTTGGTGACGTAGTGGCCGTCCTTGTCATGGTAGACGCCGGAACACTGGATGGCGCAGCCGCGGTGGCAGCCGTGAGTGGCCAGGCCGCCGCGCTTGGTCTCCAGGTCGGCTTGCACCTCGCCGGAGATCTTGTCGGCGTGCTTGTAGCGGCCTTCCTTGAAGTTGTAGGTCGGGTAGCCGCCGGCCTCGTTGAGCACGTTGGTCAATATGTTAGTGCCGTAGGCAGGCAGGCCCTGGCCGGTCACGGCGTGACCCTTGAGGCCTTCGACGAACTTGCGGTTGGCTTCCTTGAATTTGTCCGGATTTGCGGGCTGGCGCATCTTCGTGCCCTCGGCATTGACGACGATGGCCTTGATGCCCTTGGAGCCCATGACCGCTCCGACGCCTCCGCGACCCGCATGACGGGAGGGGCGGAATTCCACGTCGGTCACGGCGATGGTCGAGTTGGCCATGCGCATCTCGCCCGCGGTGCCGATGGAGATGAGCGAAACCTTGTCTCCGAAGCGGGTCTTGATCTTCTCGGCCAGGTCGTAGTTGGGCAGCATGCGGAAGTCGTTGGCTTTCTCGATCTTCACTCCGCTGCTGTCCATGACGATCATGTACAGGTCGTCGCCCTGGCGCTCGCCCTCGATGATGACGGCGGCATACCCTAGGCGCCCCAGGGCCTGCGAGGCTGTTCCGCCGGAGTTGGCTTCCTTGATGGTGCCCGTGAGGGGGCTCTTGCAGCCCACGGAAAGGCGGCCGGAGGACGAAGCTGCCGAGCCGCTCATGAGCCCTGGAGCGATGACCAGCTTGTTCTCGGGTCCCAGGGGATGGCAGTCCGGCGGAACCTCCTTGCTCACCACGGAGGTGGTCAACGCGCGACCGCCAAGGCCCGTGTACTCCCCGACCGGCTCAACCTTGGCCTTGGGGCCACCTGCCGCTCCCACATCAATGCGTAAGATCTTGTCCATAGCTCTCTCCTTCACCATTCTTGGGACCTGAACCGAACGAACACCTGAGCTTCTCAGCTCACCCAATTACCCTTTATGCAGACTACCCCCGTTGCAGCCTGCCGCGAAGTTGTCGGAGGTGCGACCGCTCTTCGTCAATGCAGTGTTGCACGAAGCCTTTCTCGGCATCGGGCACCAACTCGCGCATCTCGTTGAAGAACAGAATCGTGTCCTTTTCGAAACTCATGGCCATGCGCACCGCGGCTGCCTCGTCCTCGGCCTCGGACATCAACTTTTCGGCATACTCTCCGCTGAACAGAGCGTGAGAATCGAGGAGGGCCGCAAGATACTCGGCATACTCCGCATTCGTGCTCCAGGCTGGCAGTTCCACGGGACCCAACCTCTTGGCCAGATCTTCGAAGAGCTTCCGATGCTTGGCTTCCTCGCCGGCAAAGAACTTGAAGAAATCCTGGGTCTCGGGCTTCTTGGCCTTGGCCGCCACCCGCAGGTAGAACTCCTGCCCCCGGCTTTCGATCTCAATGGCAGCTTTCGCGATTTCGCCTGCTGTAAAGAACTGGGCCATGCCGTTCCTCCCGTGCGACGAGGGCTAACCTTCGGCTGTGGTTGGGTTGATGACCGTCTTGATCTCGTTGATCGCATCAGCCGGGAACCCGCCTTTGCGGGCGTGCTCCTCGATAAGCTGCCTGTTGGGCGCAATGTACACGCAATAGATTTTGTCAGGAGTGACGAAGCTCTCGACCCACTGGATGTCCGTCCCGAGTTCCTTCAGGACTCCGCAGGACTTGCGGGAGATCGCGTTCAGCTCCGTTTCGCCGAGGTCTCCGGCTCCCTTGATGGCGCGTTCGATGACGTACTTGGGCATGGACTCCTCGCTTGGGCTAGAGTTCGTTGGGGAGTTCCTTGAGTTGAGCGTAGCTGAACACGGGTCCATCCACGCACACGTACTTCGTGCCGATGTTGCAGCGCCCGCAGATTCCCACGCCGCACTTCATGCGCTTCTCCAGCGTGGTGATGATCTGTTCATCCTTGTAGCCGAGCTTCTTGAGCGCCTGCAGGGTGAACTTGATCATGATGGGCGGGCCGCAGGTTATGGCCACGGAGTTCTTGGCCGAGGGCTCCATCTCCAGCAGAACGTTGGGGATGAGGCCGACCCTGTGCTCCCAGCCCTGGGCCGGGTTGTCGATGGTCAGGGTGGTCTTGAGGTCCTCGCGTCCCAGCCATTCCGGCAACTCGTACTGGAAGGCCATGTCCACGGGCGAGCGGGCGCCGTAGAGCAGGGTGATGTTCCCATAATCGGCGCGGTTGTCGAGCATGAAGAGCATGAGCGTGCGCAAGGGGGCCATGCCGATGCCGCCGCCGATGAACACGATGTCCTTGCCCTTCATGTCCTCGTAAGGAAACCAGTTGCCGAGCGGCGCGCGCACCCCGACCTGGTCCCCGGAGTTCAGCGAGTGCAGCCTGGCCGTGACCTCGCCGGCGCGCATGACACTGAACTGGAGGTACTCCTTGCGCGTGGGCGGGGAGTTGATGACGAATGTCGCTTCGCCCGTGCCGAACACGGAGAGCTGGCCGACCTGACCGGGCTCGAAGTGGAAATCCTTCATGCGCTGCTCGTTGTTGAGCACGAGCCTGAAGGTTTTGATGGTTGGGGTTTCCTGCACGGTCTCGATGATGGTGGCCATCTCCGGCAGGTAGAGGTTGGGCATTTCGGTCATTGTTTGGCTCCTTGCGGCTGGGCGGATTCCTCGGCCGTGGGCGCGGCCTCAATGGCCATGGTCACGATCTCGCGGATATCCACGCTCACCGGGCAGCTCTTGATGCAACGGCCGCAGCCGCAGCAGGCGATGGCGCCCTTGTGGATCAGCGGGTAATAGCTGAACTTGTGTCCGACCCGGTTTTTGAGCCGGTGCGCCTTGGTGGGTCTTGGGTTGTGCCCGCTGGCTTCCAGGGTGAACTGGTAGGACATGCAGTTGTCCCATGAGCGCATGCGTACGCCCTTCATCCCCGATTCTTCGTCGGTGATGCTGAAGCAGTAGCAGGTCGGGCAAAGATACGTGCAGGCTCCGCAACTGATGCACTTGGCCGAGGCATTCTCCCAGAAGCCCATGTCGTCGAAGCGGGCCATCAAGGCCTCCGGCGAGCCGGCGAAGTCGGGCGCAGGGGGCAGGCTTTCGACGGCCTGCGCCTTGACGCGCTCGGCCTGGGCCAACTTGTCGCCCGCGTCGGAGAGCAGGGGGCTCTTAAGCAGCTCCTCGCCCTTGGGCGAGATGGCTTCAAGTACGTATCCGCCCTCCACCGGGGTCATGAGAGCGTCGGACCCGGCGGTGTCAGCCGGCCCGCTGCCCACGGCATGGCAGAAGCAGGTGTTCGAAGCCTCGGGACAGGCCAGCGTGACGAAAGCCGTGGCTTCCCGTCGGGCTACGTAATAGGAGTCGCGCGTCTTGGGCGAGTCGTAGACTCTGTCGAAGATCAGGAAGCCCCTGGCGTCGCAGGGCCGGCCACCGAACACCAGTGCTGGTTCCGGCTTTTCCGGCTCCTCCAGTTCCACGCGCACCTTGCCCGGATTCTCGGGATCCTTGATGTAGGAAAACCGGAACAGCTTCTCGCTGGCCGGGAAGACCGCCTTCTTGGGCGACTCGGTGGCCTGTCGGTCGAGCACGGGCTTGACGCCCTCATGCCAGGGCTTGAAGACAACGGCGTCTCCATCCTTCTGCGGCACGAGCACCTTGCGCCCCTTGGCCAGCTCGCCCAGCCAGGCGGCCAGATCGGCTTCTTTCAGAAACTTGGCCTGGGCCATCACCATCCCCTCTCATTGATATGCTCTTCCTCGACCTTGAATGACTGCAGCGGCGGACAAGCATTGGGGTCCACCCCGGCCTCGTAGTCGAAGAGCTCTTTGATTTCCTTGTTGAGCTTGCGCTTGAGGGCCAGCAACGGAATGCCTACGGGACAGGCCCGCTGACACTCGCCGCACTCTGTGCAGCGTCCGGCCAAGTGCTGGGCGTGGATCATCTGGAACATCCACTTGTCGCCCACGTTGTCCCCCTGGCCGATCCAGTGCGGGTCTCTGCTCTGGGCGATGCAGTGGTCGCGGCAGACGCACAGGGGGCAGGCGTTGCGGCAGGCATAGCAGCGGATGCAGCGCTGCATCTCACGCTTCCAGTACGCGTTGCGCTCCTCCAGGCTTTGGCTCTCGAAGGCTTCCACGTCCGCATAGTCGTCCTGCTCCACGCTGGGCGGCAAGTGCTCGCCAACGAACACGTCGGAGATCAGGGCGTTGTGGTACCTGCAGCGGCCGCACTTGTCCGCGGCGACCTCGGCCAGGGGCAAGGTGTGTTGCTTGCCGCCGGCCGTGACCACCACGTTGTCGCCCTCGATGGAGACGGCGTTGACCTTGTCCAGGTCGCCCAGGGCGCGGCGAACCTTGCCCATGTCGATGACGCCCGCGCAGGGTGCGCCGAAGATGACCAGTTCTTCGCGCTTGACCAGCTTTTCCTGCAGCAGTTCGATGACCGAACGGCTGTCGCAGCCCTTGACCACGACGCCGACCTTCTTGCCCTTGAGGCCGGGCAGATAGGTGGCCGGATTGTGCACGTTGAGCGGCCCCCACAGGAGCTTGTCCACGTCCTTCTCGCAACGCATGAACAGCGGCGTTGCGTGCAGCGGGTCAAAGCCGGGGCCCCAGCCGATGACCAGGTCCAACTCGGACAGCTTCGCCTTGATGGCTGATTTCAATTCGTCAATAACGGACACGTCCGTTTTCCTCCTTGGAATGGGCGAGGCAGGCGGCTCTGCCGCCTAGCCAGCGCTCCGCTCTGCTTCCTGGGGTGCCTGGGCCGACCGACACTGATTCGGAGCCGGTCCGAGGGCATGAATCTGCTCGGTGAACTTGGTCACAACGCTTTGCCAGCGCTGCCCTTCGGAGGCCGAAACCCAGGTGTACTCGAAACGCTTGGGATCGATACCCAGGGTCGGGAGAAACCGCTTTAGCACCTCCAGCCTGCGCCGGGCGTAGAAATTGCCTTGTGAATAGTGGCAATCCCTCGGATGGCAGCCCGACACGAGCACGCCGTCGGCTCCGCCCATGAGGGCCTTGACCACGAACAGCGGATCGATACGTCCGGAGCACGGCACGCGGATGATGCGCAGGTCCGTGGGCTGGGTGAAGCGGCCGACTCCGGCCGTGTCCGCTCCTCCGTAGGAGCACCAGTTGCACAGGAACCCGACTATTCGAAGTTCACTTCCAGCGCTTGCTGGCATAACGCATTGACCTCCGCGAGAATCTGGTTGTCGGTAAAGTGCTGCAACTGAATGGCCCCCTGAGGACAGGTGGCGGTGCAGATGCCGCAACCCTGGCACACTGTCTCAATGACCTGCGCCTTGGGCTGACCTCGGAAATCAATGGCCTCGATGGCTCCGAAGGGGCAGGTGGCGATGCACTTGCCGCAGCCGATGCAGCGCTTGATGTCCACCATGGATACCTGGGGATCGGACTCCAACTGGCTGCGGGAGAACAGGCTCAGAACCTTGGCCGCCGCAGCGCTGCCCTGGCCCACCGAGGACGGGATGTCCTTGGGTCCCTGGCAGGAGCCGGCCAGGTAGACACCGGCTGTGTTGGTCTCCACAGGCTTGAGCTTGGGGTGGCTCTCCATGAAGAAGCCATAGGCGTCGTAGGAGATGCGCAGCTTCTCGGCCAGCTCCGGCGAGCCCTTGGACGATTCGGCGCCCACGGCGAGCACCACCAGGTCGGCCTCGACTTCCACCTGAGTGCCGAGCAGCGTGTCGGCTCCGCGCACGATGTACTTGTCGCCCTGCGGGTAGATCATGGACACGCGGCCGCGGATGTATTGGGTTCCGTACTCTTCCATGCCCCGGCGGGTGAACTCGTCGTAGTTCTTCCCTGGCGCGCGGATGTCCATATAAAACACGTAGGACTGGGAGTCCGGGATGTGATCCTTGGTCAGGATGGCCTGCTTGGCCGTATACATGCAGCAGAAGCCGGAGCAGTACGGCCGACCTATCGACTTGTCGCGCGACCCGACGCACTGCACGAACACGATGGACTTGGGCTCCTTGCTGTCCGAGGGGCGCTTGATGTGCCCGCCCGTGGGGCCCGAAGCCGAGAGCATTCGCTCATACTGGATGGACGTGATGACGTCGGGGTAACGTCCGCCGCCATATTCGCCATAACGGGTGTAATCGAACAGGTCGAAGCCGGTTGCCGCGATGATCGCGCCGACCTTCTCGCCGACGACCTCGTCCTGCTGATCATACTCAATGGCACCGGACGGACAGATCTTGGCGCACACGCCGCATTTGCCCTTGGTGAACTGGCGGCAGAACTCGGGATCGATCTTGGCCTTCTTCGGTATGGCCTGAGGCGAGGGGATGTTGATGGCCGTGGTGGTGCCGATCTGCTCGTTGAAATCGTCCTTGGCCTTCTTGCTCGGGCACTTCTCCATGCACAGGCCGCAGCCGGTGCAGGCCTCCCAATTCACATAGCGGGCCTTGCGCCGCACCTTCACGTCGAAGTTGCCCACGAAGCCGGACACACTCTCGACTTCCGAGTAGGCGTACAGGGTGATGTTGGGATGTTGCGAGACATCCACCATTTTGGGTCCGAGAATGCAGCTTGAGCAGTCCACGGTGGGGAATGTCTTGTCGAGCTTGGCCATCTTGCCGCCGATGGTGGCCGAGCGCTCCACCAGCACGACCTCCAGGCCTCCTTCGGCCATGTCCAGCGCGGCCTGGATGCCGGCCACGCCGCCGCCGATGACCATGACCCGCTTGCAGATGTCGAACTTCTTGGCGGTCAGGGGCTTGTCGCGCCGGAGCTTCTCCACCGCGATGCCCACGAGGTCCGTGGCCTTGCGCGTGTTGGCCTGCATATCCTTGCCGATCCAGGAGACATGCTCGCGGATGTTGGCCATTTCGAACATATAGCGATTGAGCCCGGCCCGCTCCAGGGTCCGGCGGAACGTGAGCTCATGCATGCGCGGCGTACAGGATGCCACGACCACGCCATCCAGGCCATGTTCCTTGACGGCCTGGACCACGCCGGCCTGCCCTGGTTCGGAACAGGCGTACATGGTGTCGGTGGCGAAGGCCACTTCGGGCATTTGCCGCGCGGCCTCGGCCACCTTGGCCGTGTCGACCGTGCCGGCGATATTACTGCCGCAATGGCAGACGAATACTCCGATCTTCATTGACAACCAACTCCTTCCGTCGGGCGGACTATTGATTTGCCGCGGCCGGCTGCTTCTGGCCGATCCGCGCTAATATTCCTCTAGGGCTCACAATGAGCTTGTCCAGCCCCAAGTCCGTCTCGGCAAGGCCAAGAGCCACACCGATGAGCTGAGTGTAATAGAATACCGGCAGGTTATGCTTGGTCTTGGCGGCCATGTTGACCTGTCCTTGGCGCAGGTCCAGGTTCATCTGGCACAGGGGGCAGGCCGTGACGAAGGCTTGAGCCTCGACCGTCTCGGCCATTTGCAGCAGCTTGCCCGACAGTTGCGTTACGACATCCTTGCGCGCCACGCCGAAGGACGCTCCGCAGCATTCCACCTTCAAGGGAAACGGAGCAACTTCCGCGCCCAGGGCTTCCATGAGCTTGTCGATGGAGATGGGGTTCTCGGGATCGTCGAACTGCATCACGTCCGGGGGACGGTTCATGATGCAGCCGTAGTACGGCGCCAGCCGTAAGCCGCTGAGGGGCTTCTTGACCATGGCCTTCAGCCTGGCAGGGCCGATGTCCTCGAAGATGACCTGCAGGACGGACTTGACCTGCACGCCGCCATGGAACGGACGGTCGAGGAGCTTGTTGACCTTATCCATGAAGTCCGGATCTTCCATCCTGTGCACGGCTGTCTTCAGGTTGGTCAGGCAGCTCGGGCAGGGCGTGACCACCGTGTCGAACCCGGCCTCCTTGGCCAAAACCAGATTGCGGGCGGCCAGCGCCGCGGACAGCACGTGATCCACTGTATGCGCGGGGGTGGAACCGCAGCAGCTCCAGTCGGGAATCTCGGCAAGCTCAAGACCCAGCGCCCTGCAGACCGCCCTGGTGGAAACCTCGTATTCACTGGACGTGCTCTGGCCGGAGCAGCCCGGATAATATGCGTATTTGGGGGCGAGGTTCATCCGCCGTATTCCTCCTTGAAGCGCTCGAAGATCTTGGCCACTTCTTGCTTGCCCTTGATATCATGGGGCTTGAAGGCCAGCTTGCCTTTGAGCAATGCCTTTGGGCCAAGTTCCATGTCGGTCCAAAAACGGCCGGTCTTGCCCACGTACGAGGCCACGATGCCCAGCTCGAAGGCCCGGCCGTGCTTGCGTACCGAGTTCAGGAACTCGTCCCAGAAGACCTTTACCGTCCTCTCGGCCACGCGGCCTTCCCGCCGCGCCATGTGGCGCAGGACATCCATGATGCGGGCCACGTCGATGTCGTTTGGGCAGCGCGTGGTGCAAGACTCGCAGGTGGCGCACAGCCAGATGGAGTGGCAGGACAGCACGGCATCCTTCTGGCCCGTCTGCAGCAGGCGCATGATTTTGCTCACGGGAATGTCGTAGACGAAAGTGTACGGACAGCCCGCCGTACAGTTCCCGCACTGATAGCAGAGGGACAGGTTCTGCCCACTTTCCCTCTCTACCTGGGCCATGAAATCGGTGTTCTTGGAGTGTGAAATTTTGATTACTTGCATATGCGGCTTCTTGTTGGATTCTCCAGAGATATAGTCTCCAGTTGCGCGAAAGGCGCGTTCAGGCTATAGTCTGTATGCATTGCGCCGTATTTGACGCATGATGCTCTTATACGGCCACCCCCTGCCGCGCGAATCCACCAGCCCATTGGTAGGAACCCCGGGGCGGGGGGTCGTCCGCCCCGGGGTTCGTCAACCGCATTCAGAGTTACAGCGCGGCCTCGTAGATGGCCTTGACGTCCTTGTCGCTCGGGCAGCGCGGGTTGGTGAAACCGCACGCGTCCTTCTGAGCGTTGCCGGTCATGGTATCAATGTCTTCCTTCTTCACGTTCTTGCCGTAGCGCTTGCCGAGTTCGATCAGGCCGGACGGGATGCCGACGTCCTGAGACAACTGGCGAATGGCATCAAGGCACTTCTCGGCCGCGGCACGCGGGGACATGCCCTGGATGTTCTCGCCCATGATTTCGGCCATTTTACCGAAGCGCTCGACCTTGGCAATCAGGTTGTACTTCTCGACGTGCGGCAGCAGGATGGCATTGCACTCGCCGTGCGGCAGGTCGTAGAAGCCGCCCAACTGGTGAGCCATGGCGTGCACGTGGCCAAGCGAGGCGTTGTTGAAGGCCATGCCGGCCAAGTACTGGGCGAAGCACATGCCTTCACGGGCCTCTATGTCCTGACCGTTAGCCGTGGCGCGGCGCAGGAATGTGAAGATAAGGGAGATGGCCTTCTCAGCGCAAGCATCAGTCATGGGCGTGGCGATGGTCGAGACATAGGCCTCGACGGCGTGGGTCAGAGCGTCCATGCCGGTAGCGGCGGTCAAGGAAGGGGGCATGCCGACCATGAGCAAGGGGTCGTCAAGGGCGATACCCGGGGTCACGCGCCAGTCGACGATAGCCATTTTAACCTTGCGCGAAGTGTCCGTGATGATGCAGAAGCGGGTCATCTCGGAAGCGGTGCCGGCGGTGGTGTTCACGGCCACATAGGGGGGCAGGGGCTTGGTGGACTTGTCCACGCCTTCGTAGTCGTGAATCTTGCCGCCGTTGGAGACGACGAGGCCGACGCCCTTGCCGCAGTCGTGGGAGGAGCCGCCACCCAGGGTAATCAGGCTGTCACAGCCTTCCTTCTTATAGACTTCGACGCCCTCGGCTACGTTGTTGTCGGTTGGGTTGGGAATGGTCTTGTCATAGACGCTGTACTGCATCCCGGCCTTGTCCATGTGGTCGGTGATCATCTTGAGGATGCCGGCCTTGACGATGCCCTGGTCGGTCACGATGAGAGGTTTCTTGCCGCCGAGATCACGGATTTTGTTGGGAATTTCCTTGGAAGCACCGATGCCGATAAGGGTGACGCTGGGAATGAAGAATCCGTAGACCTGCTCACGTACTGCCATGACGTACTCCCTTTACATAGATAATTCAGTCACCAGATAGCTGGCTCTTGGGGGACCCCCCCCCATATAGTTGCCTATCTTAAGGCAACTATCGGGCCAATTATAAACTGGCAGTTATTAAAGCTAATTACCCTAATCAGAGAGCATTCCGGAGGACACATGAGTCCGGTCTGATTCGTTTGGAGGCCAAGAGGCGTCTTCAATTCTTTTGCTACTAAAAAATAAACCTTGATAATGCAACAAGTTATCTAGGATGGCAAAAAATGATACACTTTCTGGGTCGTCTTGGGTCGAAATGACTCACCAAGTGAAAAATGCAGAGTCGGCTCAAGGTTAATCCCCAGAAAGAACATGAGATATGGGCGGGAGCACGGGGCTGAATTCGGGGCGAACGCTACTGGATCTTGTATTTCTCAATTTTACGGTACAGGGTCTTGCGACCGATGCCGAGAACTTCAGCTGTTTTTTGCCTGTTGCCTTCATGGAGCGCCAATACTTTAGAAATATGGTCTCGCTCCATGCTGTCAAGGGAAAGACCCCGCTCGGAGGACGAAGATTCAGCTTCCCCGATCATCTCGGGAGGCAGCGCCTGATCCATTATGACACCATTATCGGACAAGATGATGCTACGCTCGATGACGTTCTTGAGTTCCCTGATATTGCCTGGCCAGTCATAGCGCATGAGGCATTCCAGGGCCCGATCCGTGATGCTGCACCGCTTTTCCCTGCCGAGGCTGCCCAGGAAGTATTCCACCAGCAGCGGAATGTCCTCCGCGCGCTCCCTCAAGGCAGGAACCTTGAAGCTGAACACGTTGATTCTATGGAACAAGGCGTCGTGGAAACGGCCGGCCTCGACTTCCTTGGCCAAGTTGCGGTTAGTGGCGCATATCAGGCGTATGTCAGTCTTGCGCTCCTCCTTTTCACCCACGCGCCGGTAGGCCTTGCTCTCCAGGACCCGCAGCAGGGAAGCCTGAACCTCAAGGGGCAGTTCGCCGATTTCATCAAGGAACAGCGTACCGGAGTGCGCGAAGGTCATGAGCCCATCCCGGTTCTCGGTCGCACCCGTGAACGAACCCCGCAAGTGGCCGAAAAGTTCACTGCGAGCCAAGGTTTTTTCCAGCGTGGCGCAGTTCTTCACGATGAGCGGCTTCTCCGCTCGCGGGCTCAGCGCATGAATCGTGCGTGCGACGACGTCCTTGCCCACGCCTGACTCGCCGGTGATCAGCACAGGCACTTCAGTCGGCGCTACCTTGCGAATGAGGAATCTCACCTGCTCGATGCCGGCGGACCGGCCCACCAGTTGTGGCAGCCTGGTCGACGACTGCGAGTGGCGGAACCCACGGTTCTCCCGCTGCAGACAAGCCCTCTGGTAGGCGCGCTCGATGAGTAACTCGATCTTGTCCAGATGGAAGGGCTTGGTGACATAGTCGTATGCTCCGATCTTCATGGCTTCCACGGCGGTGTCGATATTGCCGTGGCCGGTGATCATGATGATCTCGACATCCGGGAAGCGCTGCTTCCACTCCATCAAAAGTTCGATACCGTCCGCGTCGGGTAGGCGGATGTCCAGGAGAATAACGTCGTACTGGTTTTTCTGCAGCAGAGCGCGGGCCTGGTTGCCGCTCATGGTCGTGTGTATGTTCCGCTCGCTGTTGCTGAGCTCTTTCTTGAACAACTTGAGGATCGACTCCTCGTCGTCCACTACCAGCACATTATAAAGATTCTTCAAGCGCACACTCCTCGGAGAGCGGTAGAACGACCGTGAATGAAGAGCCTTGGCCAGAGTTGCTGCTTACTTGAATGCTGCCGCCATGGTCGTGCACGATGTTGTAGCAGGTCGACAGGCCAATGCCGATGCCCTTGCCCACAGGCTTGGTGGTGAAGAAAGGCTCGAACAGCTTATCCAGGTGCTCCGGAGGAATGCCGCATCCCGTATCCCGTATTTCGAGGCACAAACGGGCGCCTCGTTCGAGAAACGTACGCACCGTGATGCATCCTGAGTCTTTGATGGCATCCAGCGCGTTCGTGAGCAGATTGAGGACAACCTGTTTCAGCTGGGCCTCATTCCCCTTTATTACAGGGAGACTTTCTTCAAGTTCCATTTTGATTTGTATGCCGGAGCGCTTGCTCAGCTCATGCTGGAGGAGCCTCAAAGTATCGCTGACGACGCTGTTCAAGGCGACTAGCGACAAGCTGGCTGGGGCATGCCTGCTGAAGGTAAGCAATGTCTTGACGATATCTCGGCAACGCAGGCACTCTTTTAGAATGGTATCCGTGTATTCTTTGAGATCCCCGTACAACTCGCCATCGATCGTGCGCTCCAACTGTGGAAGGCGGCGCTTGATGCCTTCCGCGAAGCCCACAACGGCCGCAAGGGGGTTGTTGACCTCGTGAGCCACGCCGGCGGCCAGCACTCCGATGGTAGCCATTTTTTCTGCCTGGTAGAATTTGGCCTGGTATTCCTTTTCAAGGGTCACATCCCGCTTGAAGATCAATACCCGATGCTGCGGCCAATCCGGATTTTTGAGTGGGGATGCGACCATGTCGAAGCGCATGTTGCGATCACTTAGCTTGAAAATCGCCGTCGCACGGCAAACGGAGTTCGAGGATAGGGAACGGAACGCGGGGCACTCTGGGCACGGATGATCCTCGCCGCGGAATATTGTGTAGCAGTACTTACCCTCGGGCTCGGGATCAGGAATCATCTCGCGGAAGACATGGTTGACTGAAATGATGCGCAGATCCTCGGACAGGACCATCATCAGGTCGGTGATGCCGTCCAGAATCGCCAGGATTTCCCGTCGTTGATCTTCCAATTCCTGGTTGGAGCGCTTGATCTCCTCGAGCTTATGGCGGAGTTCCTGGAAAAAGCCCAGCTTGCTGTGCTCAATGCCGATAAGGTCCTCAAGGGAAGTCTGCATATTGGGCATTACCAGGCCTCCAGGCATATGCCGAGTAGATCCTTCCAATCGGCGTCACGAGGATTCGTGAGCATGCAGGCGTCCTGAAGCGCCATGCGGCAGATATGCTCAAGCTTGGAATCGTCCGGGGCGATTTCCCGCATGTGCACTGGGACCCCGAACGACTTGAAGAACTCCCCAAGTTGGTCGATGCCCATTGCGGCCAGATCTTGGCGGGAACGGATGCACGGCCCCAGGATGATATTGCCGATCGTAGCCATTTTTTCCAGGCATTCAGGCATGTTGTAACGCATTACGGCTGGCAGGAGAATGGGATGCACCAGGCCGTGCGGAATATCGCTTACTCCGCCGAGCGAATGAGCCAAGGCATGTACGGCGCCGAGGCTGGCGTTGCTGAAGGACATGCCCGCCCAGGTGCTCGCGATGCTCAGTTGCTCCAAGTGATGGACCGAGCGGGTTTCCACCGCCGGCTCCAGGTGCGTGATGATGATCTTGATGGCGTTGAGCGCCTGATTTTCGGTGAAGGGAGACGCAAGCTTGGAAACGTAGGACTCTATGGCGTGGGACAGGGCGTCGATGGCCGAGGAGACCACGAGTTCCGGGGGCTTAGTCAATAGGAGGTCAGGGTCGATGATGGAGATGTTCGGCACAAGCGACCTGCTGATGATGGACATCTTCACCTGGCGCTGCATATCTGTGATGATGCAGAATTGCGATATGTCCGATCCGCTGCCTGCCGTGGAGGGGACGAAGATCATGGGAGGCAGGGGCCTCATGATGCGGTTGGCCCCTTCATAGTCGTCGATGCGTCCGCCATTGCCGGCGATGGTGGCGATTCCCTTGGCCATATCCAGAGGGCTGCCGCCACCCAAGGCGATCACGACGTCGGCTTTTTCTTCCAGATAAATTTCCGCGCCATTATGCACCTGGTAATCGCGCGGATTCTGGCTCACATCGTTGAAATACACCCACTCAAGGCCGTCGTAGGCAAGAATATCAAAAAGCTTTTCGACCCATCCGGCCCGTTCCAGCCCATGGTCGCTGACAACGAGAACCCGTCTCGCCCCGAGGCGTAGGGCGCACTGGGCCACGTGCTTGATGGCCCCATGGCCGAAGATGATCTCGGGGATGGCAAACTTGGAAGTGTCCATGGACCTCCCTGCCTTGACAGCGGTTGTATGATTCCGGGATGCGGCCTTGCACATCAAATAAGCAATCGCGATTACCTTGGCTAGGGGGGTATTCTAAACCAACTCGCAAATATCGGGATTAAGAAGAAATCCGGAGTGCAAGCGGATCCTGGTGAGCCCGCTTGTCCTGTCATATCTACCTTGCGCTCTAGCGAATACTATCTGGCAATGCTTCTGGAGAACACCATGGAGCGCAGCGTGGACGAACTCGGCAAGACCTTGTAGAACATGCGGACGTTTTTCAAGCCTGCCCGGAACTTTCGGGCCGTGCGACGGCTTGGCGGGTAGACCGGAGGGAGCATGAGCAGCGCGCATCTTACAGCAAAATACAGACCCCAATGCTTCGCCGAAGTAGCCGGCCAGGAGGCGCTCAAGGCCGTGCTTTCGCGCGCGGCCAAGGAAGACCGCATCGCACCGGCCTACCTCTTCTCAGGTACGCGCGGCGTGGGCAAGACCACGCTGGCGCGCATTCTGGCCAAAGCGGTCAACTGCGAGCATGCGCCCACGGCCGAGCCATGCAACCAGTGCCGCCATTGCCGGCAGATAACCGCGGGCGCGGCCGTGGACGTGGTGGAGATCGACGCGGCATCCAACCGTGGCATAGACGACGCCCGCCGCCTGAAAGAGGACATCGGTTACGCACCACTGGAGTGCCGCTATAAGGTCTTCATCATCGACGAAGCGCACATGCTGACCAGGGAAGCCTTCAACGCATTGCTCAAGACCCTGGAGGAGCCGCCGGGCCGGGTTACGTTTATCCTGGCCACCACGGAGCCGCACAAATTCCCGGCGACCATCATCAGCCGCTGTCAGCATTATGCCTTCAAACGCCTGGGCCAGGCCGAACTGGAGGCGCATCTCAAGGTCGTGCTCGGCAAGGAGGGCGTTGACTGCGAGGACGCGGCCGTCAGCCTCATCGCCAGGCGCGGCGCGGGCAGCGTGCGCGACTCCATGTCGCTCCTGGGCCAGGCTCTGGCCTTGGGCGGCCGGCAGTTGGTCGCCCAAGAGGTGCGCAGCTTGCTGGGCCTGGCAGGCCAGGATGTCTTCCTGGCCGTGATAGAGGCCATTCATACCGGAGACTGTATCGCCGCAGGCGAGGTCATCCGCCAGGTGCTGGACCAGGGATTGGACCTTGGTTTCTTCCTGCGCGAGCTTTCCTCGGCCTGGCGCAATATGTTTCTGCTCAAGCAAGGCGGCGAACGGGCCTTGCCGCTTATCGACTTGCCCGAGTCCGAGGCCAGGCAGTGGTTGGATTGGGCGGAACGCTTCGATCTGGGCCGCATCCACGCCAGCTGGCAGCTGACCCTGGAAGGGCAGCGTCGCGTTTTGCGCAGTCTGGAGCCGGCTCTAGCCTTGGAGCTTTTGCTGTTTAACTTATGTTCCTTGCCGCAGCTTCTGCGCCTGTCCGCTGCGTGCGCTTCGGGCGGCTCCCAGGCCGGCTCTCCGGCTGCCCCGGGGCGGCCTGGAGGGCAGGGCGGTCAGTCTCGGTCCGCTCCCGCGCAAAGCCGGCAGGGATTCACGTCGTCGGCCAGATCAGGTGTACCCGGCGCATCTGGCGCACGCCAGCCCGGCCCTGCGGTTCAGTCCGCAACGCATGCTGCCAATGGCTTTTCCAATGCGTCGGCGGGCAGCGAAGAGCCCGACGGCAACGAGCCTCCGCCGGCCGAGCCTCCGCCTGGACATGCGCTCGCTGTCGCGTCCCTGGATTCGACCGAGACAGAGACCGAGCCTGCCGCGTCGTTGGCCGGTTCTCCGGGGCCCCGCACGTGGGAAGGCTTCCTGGCCTGGGTGGATGGCCGAGCTAAGGAGACGGGGCAGGCCATTAATGGCGCGCGTATGGTGCCTGGCGAGGTCGAGGGAGACGTGCTGCAATTGTACTGCCGTAATGAAACGCATTGCCGGCTTGTTACTCAGGGGCGGGAGTTTTCCGTATTCAAACGTTATGTCGAGGAGTATTTCGGCCCTGGCATGCGCATCGAGGCTACGGCCAAGCGTGCGGCTCCGCGCAAGAGCCTCAAGGAACTGCGCGAGGAGATCAGGGAGCATCCATTGGTAAAGCAGGTTGTGGAAGAGTTCGACGCGCAGATCGTCGATATCCGCCGGCCCGAAGACCGTTAAGCATACTCATCAAGACCAGGAGGAACACCCATGCGTGGCATGAACGACCTTATGCGCCAAGCGCAGGTCATGCAGAAGAAGATTTTGGAATCCCAGAAGGCCCTGGACCAGAAGCGCGTCGAGGCCACCAGCGGCGGCGGCATGGTCACGGCCGTGGTCACCGGCGGCCTGGAGCTGGTATCTATTAAAATCGACAAGGCTGCCGTAGACCCGAACGACGTGGACATGCTCCAGGACCTCATCCTGGCCGCGATCAACGAAGGCGTGAAGAAGGCCAAGGCCATGAAGGAAGAGGAAATGGCCAAGCTCACGGGCGGCATGAATATTCCGGGGTTGATCTAGACATATGACCAACAAGCTTCCCCGGCCGCTACGCGACGTGGCCGAACAGATGGCGCGCCTGCCTGGCTTCGGGCCCAAATCCGCGTTGCGTGCGGCCCTAGCACTTCTGGGCATGCCCCGAGAGCAGGCCGAGGGCCTGGGGCGGGCCATCCTGACTTTGCGCGAACATCTGTGTTTCTGCTCGCGCTGCAATTCCATCAGCGAGTTCGACCCATGTCCCGTCTGCGCCGATCCGGGCCGCGACTCTGAGCAACTCGTGCTCGTGAGCGATTGGGACAGTCTGCTGGCTTTGGAGGAGGGCGGCTTTTTTCGCGGGCAATACTTTGTTCTTGGCGGGCTGCTGGCTCCGCTGGACAAGGTGAATCCCGAGCAGCTGGCCTTCGACCGCTTGCGCGACCGGCTGGCCGAGAGTGAGGTGCGCGAGCTGATCCTGGCCCTCGGCACGACCATGGACGCCGAGGCCACGGCCTCCTACGTGAAGAACATGGTCGAGCGCGACTTTCCGGAGGTGCGCGTCACACGTCTGGCCCAGGGCATTCCCCTCGGCTCGGAGGTGCGCTTCGTGGACAAGGAAACCCTGCGCCAGTCACTTCTGCACCGGCAGAAGTTGTAACAATTAAGAAGGATATGCCTCCGGCGACTGGGGGGAATTATTCGATTGAATAGTCAATTACTGGGGTAACCCCCGTTTGGATCGGACATCCCCAAGCACGTAGGAGGTAGTGCTGGAGCTATGTCCATGCATGGTGCTAATGGGGTTGCCACGGTAGAGGTGGTGACGACGGTTCAGCGCAGGCGCTGGAGCCTGCAGGACAAGCTGCGGCTTATCGAGGGAAGAAAGGCCGCAAGCGCACCTTACGGCTGGACCTTATTTCGGGGGAACCTCAAATCGCCAGAAGTTTCAACTTTCGACTGGCCCTAATCTAGGGGAAGGTTACAGCTACTCTACCAATCCATTCTGGATTGCGTAATACGTCAATTCAGCATTGTTCTTCATCTTCATTTTTTCAAGGATTCTAGCTCTATAGGTACTAATTGTCTTTACGCTTAGCTTAAGCGTATCAGCAATTTCAGAAACAGTTTTGCCCTGGGCGATCATGCAGAGAACCTGATACTCGCGATCAGAGAGAAATTCATGCGAGCTTTTATGTGAGTCACTGTCAAGATCAAAGGCTAAGCGCTCGGCCAAGGACGAACTGATGTATTTACCTCCCTGGTTAACCTTGCGAATGGCATCGACGAGTTTTTCCGGAGCACTATTTTTGGTCAAATAACCAGCTGCGCCAGCCTTAAGAACTCGGATTGCATACTGCTCTTCGGGATGCATGCTGAGAATAAGGACCGGAAGTTCCGGCTTAAGACTCTTAATTTGCTTGAGTACGTCAAGTCCGCCAATGCCAGGCATCTTGATATCCAAAAGAATGGTATCAGGCTGAAATTTAGGCAGCTTGTCAAGCAAATCGTAGCCAGTGTCCGCCTCTGCAATGACTTGTATATCGTGTGCGCCAGCTAAGATCTGCTTTAAACCCTCACGAACAATGGGGTGATCATCAGCTATCATTATTCGTATCATGATGTAACCCCCAAATGGTTTTCCCCGGACTATTCCTTTTCCAAAAGAGATATGGGAATTCCTGTAGTCTAGAGCATATCCCATTACCTCTATTTCAGCGCTCAACAAGTCCTGGTTCGCAATGGATGGATCACGTTACCCTAATTAGCTGAAAGCTCTTGGGCTTGGTTGCGAATGCTATACCATAAGCACCCAAAGAGAATTGCTCAAACAAATGCATAATAACGCTTTTTAGCGCAACGGGCTAACTCCTCAAGGACCATTGGCCGAGGACCGGGCATCAGCTGCGAAGCAGCAACATACGCCATGATGGGCACACTCATAAAATGCGATATTATCCTACCATGGGTTAATCCAATTTTTATCTTATGCATCAATCGCCTTGAAAGGTCAATTCATTCCTTATTAGTCCCTTGGATTAGATTTCTATACCTTAGCCACACCAGATCACATAAAGTGAACCAATGCCTATTAAGACAAGCTTGTAAATTTAATTAAGAACTTTGGCAGATTATTCTTCAACCTAACAATCTAACCAAAAAGATCTTACTAAATACCATTTTGGCCTCAATGGATTAGGTTGAGTCAGGCACAACCACCCAGCCCAAAAGGGCCAAATGGGTTTTCAAGGCTACCCAATCTCGAAGTTTATGGACGGCTTTCGAGGCCAAATTTTCCATACGGGGATCAATGTGCATAAGCACAGCTACTCCGAGGCCTTACCCGATGCGATGACCCAACCTTGACCTGGATCGCTCCGGCCTAGCCCGTAGACCTTGCTACATCTCTGCAACGACTGGATATCCGCTTGGCAGCTGTCTTCTACGAGGCCGGACCCAGCGGGATATCTGGTCGCGCCCTAGAGCATTTTGCTTTTGAAAATGCTCTGCAAGCCATGCGTCGGCATGGCTTGCCGCTAGCTTCGGCGTAGGCGCAATTCACTTGCGCCGTCAACGCCGGAGCGGGCGTCTTAAAAGCAATCTGCTCTAAGTCGCATTCCTCATCCCGTGACACCTGGCCAAGACCGACCGGCTTTACTGCCGCAAGCTCGCTGAGTACGCCGAGCAGGGCATGCTCGCCTCCATCACCATGCCAGACAAAGAGCAGGAAAACGACAGGACATTTCTGCGCCAGCGCCATGCCTTGGCCGACGACCTGCGGCGCACCAGGCAGTGCATCCGCTCGCCTCTGCTTTGCCTTGGCATCTGGAGCCCCTGAGGCTTGCTTCCTGGGCCGACACGCCTTGGAGGCCCGTGACCGGTCTAGCTCTGCCTGTAACAAGCCGGCTGGCGCTCCAGAGTCTTCTGCATCTGCTTCGCCTGCTGCAGGCGAGATGGTCCTGGTGTCCCGTCAACTCCAGGAGATTACCCAATGGAATGAACACGCGCAGGCTATTGCATATCTATCTGAGGAGCGTGCCGGGTGTTAGCCTGATCGTTGCCGCGACTTTTCGCCAGGAGCTTTCCGGCCTGAGCGAAGCGCTCAGGCCGGGGAGGTCGCTTCCTACCTTGGCCTTGCGCCCGTTGTCCGCCAAAACGGCGAGAGCAAGGCCAAAGGCGGCTCCAACCAGCGGCCAGAGCGGCTTCACAGCCTAATCATCGAGGCGGCCTTAAGTCTTTTGAGCCAGGGACCCGGGAGCGGCAGCGCTTTACAATAAGCTTCTGGCCAGAAGCGGCCTGGGTCAAGGCCATTGTGCCCTTGACGCGCAGGCGGGCGGTGATTCTGTTTCGTATCTGCCTTTAGTTGCGTCCCTACCGACCAATGGCTACTGCTGCTTAAGGGTCACCAAGAGGCTGCGAAAGAGCAAAGAACGCAGGAAGTCGCAAACAGCCTCTGCCGCCTGGGCGGCACTGTCTAAATGGCGACAAACCTGTAGTACCAAAGGTACTTAGCGTACAAGGCGCGAATAGGGAAGGGCAAAGTACTTTTTCATGGTTTGACCTGGGGTCACATAGTTGAAAAATGTCCCGGCGCCTGTTTGCAGGCCGCAAACAAGGGGCGCGGGAAGGAGAAGGGGAAGATCTGGTTCGACCTTGACCAGATTGCGTGCCGTGGCCAAGGCATAAGTTGCGAACGAGGACTGGCCGAAGAAATGGACACGCACACCGCAGGCCGTGGGCTGGGCACTCACGCGTCTTCATGGCTCAGCACCACCGATTCCGCTGCTCCGTATTCCCAAAAATAGATATCCGTATGGCAAACGCCGCTGGCCACCAGTCGCACCAGCACTTCGTCTTCCCGAGGACCCTCCATTTCAAGTCGCTCAAGGCGTTGTGGGCGGCCTGGGCGGCGCAGCACGGCAGCTATGATCGATCGTTTAGGAGACATGTCCTTCTCCTTTGCTGGAGCCTTCGGCGGCGTTAAACAGCCTGGGCGGAATTTCTTAGCGCATCCTACGGCTTGCCGCCCGCTCCCGAGTGCCGGTAGAAGATGACCGTAACCGGCTCCATGGTTACCAGCCCTTCGCCTACGACTTCATCAACATAGGGGAGAAAGCGTTCGATCTTATCCTGCGCATCTACGATCTCCACCACCAGCGGTAGATCCTCCGAGAGCATAAGGATTTTGGAGGTCTTGATGCGGCTGTTCGCGCCGAACCCTGATAGTCCTCGCAGCACGGTGGCGCCGGCCAAGCCTTGTCGGCGTGCTTGTTCGACGATGATCTCGAACAGGGGCCTGCCGCCATGGCGGTAGTCTTCCCCGATGTAGATGCGCAGCCTCATGGCTTGTTGCGGTATGTTCATGTCAGCCTCCACACTCTAAAGCATTTTGCATTTCAGACGCTCCCTTCGGCGTTGACGGCGGAATTACATTCCGCCTACGCCTGCGGGGCGGCAAGCCATGCCGACGCATGGCTTGCAGAGCATTTTCAAAAGCAAAATGCTCTAAAAGCGCAGCTTGGCTGCGGCTATGCCCAGGGTCAAGGCAAACAGACCGAGCAGCGTCTGTCCGCCGATATTGAGAAGAGCATACATCCATTGTCCGTGCTTAAGCAGGGCCGAGCTTTCGAACATAAAGGTCGAGAACGTGGTGAACGCGCCCATGAAGCCGGTCAGAAGCACTATGCGCACCTCGCTGCCCATGGGCAGTCGGTCTTCACACAGGGTCCAGACCAGCCCGAACAAGAAACTCCCCAGCACATTGACTGCAAAGGTGCCGGTGGGGAATCCTTGGCCGGACAAGCGCTGCACGGCCTGAGCCAGACCGTAGCGCGCCAGTGTCCCGGCAGCGCCGGCCATGGCCATGAGGACGAGCTTGTGCACCAGACCCTCCTTGTCTTTTCGTATGTCAGTAGCTACTATAACAACGGGAAAATCAAAACCTTTTATCTACTTGGCATGGTTGTATATCCACATGGCTCTAGAGACGGAACTCAAATTCTGCAAGCCGGATTTCGGAAGGGTTCACGAGAACTTGTCGCGCCTAGGGGCCGATTTCCAATTCAGGGCCCTTGAGCGCAACCTGGTCCTGGATGATGTCGATTCATCCCTGCGCCATCGGGGAATGCTGCTTAGGCTACGCCAAGTTGATCATCGCTTCGTGTTGACCTTCAAGCGGCCCCCAACTGGCCAGGCAGGCAAGTCCTCAGATGCGCCTTGCGGGGCAACAGTTGCGAAAGTTCTTGAAGAGATCGAGACCAGCGTGACCGACTTCCAGGCCATGCAGTGCATCTTGGAAGCCTTGGGCTACAGGCCGGCTTTCACCTATGAGAAGGTGCGGGAAAAGTGGCTTTTGGATAATGCCGTGATCTGCCTTGATCGTTTGCCCTTTGGCCGGTTTGTAGAGATAGAGGCAGAAGAGCCTGAAATTCTCCGCCTGGCGGCTGACTTGGGCCTGGATGCGGGTTGCGCCACGTCCGAGAATTACCACGAACTCAACCGATGCCACAGACAGGCCGCGGGTCTTCCGCCCGAGGACAGCTTCGTCTTTTCCTCCGAGGAGAGGGCGCGCATGGCGGTATCGCCGGAAATCTAACTGATCTATTTCGAGCCCGTTTAAAGATCGCCATTTTCCGTTTCGCTCTTTACCGACCCTCGAGGTCAGGGTATACACGGTATTGGTCCCAGAACCTCGGGGAAGCGCGGTCCCCCTCTCGACAGGGAGGGAGCGGAGACTTAGATTGGGCTCAATTGGCATAAACCCGTTAAACCAGACCGGCGAGTACAATGGCCAAGCCCTTTACCCGTGAGAACACTGAGTTCGAGACCAATATCAAGGAAGAGGTTAGGGAGCCTCGTCGGTACAAAGTGCTCCTGCACAACGACGATTATACGACCATGGAGTTCGTCGTCTTCGTGCTCAAGGTCATCTTCAATAAAAATGAGGCCGAAGCCACGCATATCATGCTTATGGTGCATGAGAAGGGGATTGGCGTCTGCGGGGTCTATACGACCGAAATAGCCGAAACCAAGGTGGCTTTGGTGCACAAGACGGCCCGCAAAGAGGGTTACCCCCTCAAATGTACCATGGAAGAGGTTTAAATGCTTAGCAAAAGATTAGAAACGGTTTTGACGGATGCGGTCAAGGAAGTCAAACGCCGTAATCACGAATTCCTGACGTTGGAGCACCTCCTCTACGCCATCGTCCGGGAGGAGAGCGGCAAGAGCATCCTGGAGAGCTGCGGGGCCGACCTGATGCGCTTGCGTAACCAGCTTGAAAGGTACTTCATAGACCATCTCGAGGTCATGCCCGAGCCCATGTCTACCGAGGTCGTGCAGACCTTGAGCGTGCAACGCGTGCTCCAGCGCGCCATAATGCACATGCAGTCCGCGGGCAAGGATCAGGTCGAAGTGGGCGACGTGTTGGCTTCCTTGTTCGATGAAGAGGATTCCTATGCGGTCTACTTCCTCAAATCCCAAGGCATCAGCCGTTTGGATATCCTGGAAGTCATCGCGCACCCCTCCAATCAGCCGGAACCCGGCAAGTCCTGCTCGGGTGGCGAATGCGGAGGAGCCAAGAAGGAGTCCTTGTTGGACCAGTTCACCGTGAACCTGGTGCAGAAGGCTCGCGAAGGTCTCATCGACCCTCTCATTGGCCGAAAGGACGAGCTTGAACGCACAATTCAGGTGCTGGCCCGCAGGCGTAAGAACAACCCGCTCTACGTGGGGGATCCAGGCGTGGGCAAGACGGCCATGGCCGAGGGCTTGGCCCTGCGCATTATTCAGCGCGATGTGCCCGAGATGTTTTACGATACCGAGATCTTCGCTCTGGATATGGGCGCGCTGCTCGCGGGGACCAAGTACCGCGGCGACTTCGAAGCCCGGCTCAAGGGTGTGCTCACGGCCCTGGTGGAGCGCAAAAACGCCATCCTGTTCGTGGACGAGATCCACACCATCGTTGGCGCTGGCGCCACCAGCGGCGGCACGCTGGACGCTTCGAACATCCTCAAGCCGCTGCTGGCCTCGGGTGAGATCCGTTGCATCGGCTCCACCACCTTCGAGGAGTACAAGAACCATTTTGAGAAGGATCGCGCCCTGTCCCGGCGCTTCCAGAAAATCGAGATCCAGGAGCCCTCGGTGGAGGACACCGTGGACATCCTCAAAGGCCTCAAGCCCTATTACGAGAAACATCATAAGGTGCATTACACCCTGACGGCCATCAAGGCCGCGGCCGAGCTCTCGGCCAGGTACATCAACGATCGATTCCTGCCCGACAAGGCCATCGATGTCATCGATGAGGCCGGAGCGGTGTTCAAGCTGAGTGGAGCCCGCAAAGACAACGCCATCCGAGTCGGCGACGTGGAGAAAGTCGTTGCCAAGATTGCCCGCGTGCCTTCCCAGCGCGTGACCGCCTCGGACCGCCTGCGGCTCAAGGACTTGGATAACGAGCTCAAAGGGCGCGTCTTTGGTCAGGACCAGGCCGTGGACAGTATCGCCCGCTCCATCAAGCGCTCCCGTGCCGGTTTAGGCAACGAGACGCGGCCTTTGGGCAACTTCCTGCTGATAGGCCCCACGGGCGTGGGCAAGACGGAACTGGCCAAGCAATTGGCCGAGGTCATGGGCGTCAAGTTCCTGCGTTACGACATGAGCGAGTACATGGAAAAGCACGCCGTGGCCCGATTGATCGGCGCGCCTCCTGGCTATGTGGGCTTCGACCAGGGCGGATTGCTCACCGAGGATGTCCGTAAGAATCCGTACAGCGTGCTGCTGCTGGACGAGATCGAGAAGGCTCACCCTGATCTGTTCAATATCCTGTTGCAGATCATGGACTACGCTACGTTGACGGACAATACGGGCCGCAAGGCCGACTTCCGGCATGTGGTCGTGCTCATGACCTCAAATGCCGGCGTGCGCGAAATGGCCGCCACCAGCCTCGGTTTCCTCGGCGGCGAGGAGACCATGAAGGGCAAGGGCGTCAAGGCCGTGGAAAAACTGTTCAGCCCTGAGTTCCGTAACAGGCTGGATGCCATCATCCAGTTCGATACGCTGAAGCAGGAAGTCGTCGAGCAGATCGTGGACAAATTCATCGGTCAGCTCAACGATCAAATCAGGGAAAAGAAGGTCGTGGTCAGGCTAACGGCCAAAGCTCGTAGCGTGCTGGCTACCTGGGGCTATGATCCATCCTTCGGAGCGCGACCACTGGGGCGGGTTATACAGACCAAAGTAAAAGACCGCCTGGCCGACGAGATGCTCTTCGGCGAACTGCAGAAGGGTGGCGAGGTGCTTGTCGATGCGCCCGCAAATCCGAGCCGAAAGGGCAACACCGAGGAGGACCAGCTTTTGTTCTCCATCACGCCACCCGTCATAACCCGGACCAAAGAACTTGAAGAAGAAGAGATGGGGCAGGCCTAGGCCTGCCCCCTTTTGGGTAGGGCGCGTAGCGTATGTCGGTCTTTATTCTCGGCGAACAACTGATCTTCCCTGATCCCGCCTACGCTGACCCTGATGGGCTGCTTGCGGTGGGCGGCGATCTGTCCAAGGAACGGCTGGTCTCGGCTTACGCGCACGGCATTTTCCCCTGGTACAGCTCCACCACCCCAATCCTCTGGTGGTCGCCGGATCCGCGCCCCATCATTGAGCCCACCAGGATCGTGGTGGCGCGCAGCCTGCGCAAGCTCCTGCGCAAGCTGCCCTTCCAGATCACTCTGGACAGGGCCTTTGAAGAAGTCATCGCGGCCTGTGCCAAGACCAAGCGGCCTCAGGGTGAGGGTACCTGGCTGATTTCGGAGATGATTGAAGCCTATATGGACCTGCATGAAACCGGCTTGGCGCATAGCGTTGAGGCTTGGCAGGATGGCAGGCTCGTGGGCGGGCTCTATGGAGTGTCCCTTGGCCGGGCCTTCTTCGGCGAATCCATGTTCTTCCACGTGCCCAATGCCTCCAAGGCGGCCTTTGTCACCCTTAACCGGCTGTTGGCGCAGTGGGAATTCCATTTCGTGGATTGCCAGCAGGCAACCCCGCATATGCTCAAGTTCGGCGCGCTGGAAGTCAGCAGGCGCGAGTTTCTGGCGCGGCTACGAGCCGCCATCCAGCATCCGACCAGGCGAGGTCCTTGGGAAATGCCCGAGGGTTTTTGCGAAAGCCTGGAGTGGTAGCCCCAGGCCACTCTGTAGGGTGTTTTTCGTTTATTCCTGAATCTTGGGTCCCCTAAGCATATCAAGAAGAGGCGTCAGGACTTGCTCGGCCGTAAGCTCGACAAGGCACTGCCGCGTGCCCAGAGGGCAGGGGCTCTTGTTGCAGGGCTGACAGTCCAGTCCCAGGCGCAGGCTGCGGTGCTCGGGCGAGGGGTAGCGCCACTCGTCGCCCGTGGAGCCGCGCATGATCAAGGTCGGCGTGTCCACTGCCACGGCGAAGTGGGCCGGGGACGAGCAGTTGCCCACGTGCAGGTCGGCCAGGCGAAGGACTGCGGCCATCTCGCGCAGGCTGAGCATGCGCCCTACGGGCAGCAGGGCCTCCTTGCGCCGTACGAGCCCGGCGACCTCTTGCACCACCGGTTCCTCGCCCGGCCCGAACAAGAGCAGGAAGCGCAGGCTTGCATCGCGCTCGGCCGCGAGATCGATGAGTCGCGCAAAGTGCTGGGCAGGCCACAAGCGCGTGAGACGGCGGTGCGAGGGATCAACGGTGATCAGCCGTTCGCCCTCACGCAAACCTTGTTCTCTCAGCCACTGGGCAGCTTGGCGTTGCTCATCTTCACTGAGATGGATACGCGGCTTCTCGCCATTCCATTCTATGCCTAAGGGCCTAAGAATGCTTGCCTTGGTTTGGGCGGCATAACCAGGCTGCGTATCGGTCCAATGTGTATACAGGAACCGACGCTGCCACGGAGGGGTGTAGCTCAGGCGCACCGCGGCGCGGGAAAAGAGCACCACCCACAACAGGCGCGGCAGTTGCTGGAAATCCACCACCAGATCAAAGCCCTGGCGGGCGACATGGCGATAGAAGGCGAGCTGTTTGCCGAGGTGGGTCAGCTTTTTCTTGTCGATCTCCCAGATGATGTCGATATCCGGGTTATGCTGGAGCACGGGCGAGCATTTCTTCTCGGTGAGGAAATGCAGCTCGGCCTGGGGCTGGGCCTGGCGGAGCATGTGCACGGCCGGAGTGGCCAGGAGCACGTCGCCGATCTGGCGCTGTTGGCAGACCAGGATCTTGGCGAAGCGTCTCCCGATGAGGCTTGATTGGCTCAAGGATTCGTCTCTATCGTGGCGATTATAGGCTTGTGTTGATTAAGGTCGTACAATCCCCGTAACGGGATGGGCAGGGTATAGCTGCGGATGCGCGAAAAGTCGACCAGCCCGATGTTCTCTCCGGCCCGGACCTGGGACAGCCCCGTGAGCCCGGCCGGAATGGGGAAGGTCAAGGGGCGGGAAAGAATGGCTGTCAGCCTGTCTTGATACTGCCGCGTCAGGAAGTCCACGATCCGGTCACGCTCCTCGCGAGTGAACGACTCCAGGAGCACGAGGCGGCTGCCTGCGATCTCAGCGGGGCTGACGGACGATTCGGTAGCGATCGGCGGGCCGATGAGCGCATCCCAGTCGTAGTCCTGCTCCTCGGCGGGATGCCAGGTATGCCGAAAGAGGTGAATATCCACATCCCGGCGTCCTTTGAAGGTTCGTACGGTCATGGATAGCGAAAAGGCCCGCTCCACCGGAAGCTCGCTGTCGGGCGGAATGATTGTTACGTCCATGCACTGCTCCGCACGTTGTGTGATTGTCAGCCGGGTCCACTGCAGGTAAGCTTGCGGACCTTGTTGTTCCCAATAAGGCATTCCCGGCCGCTATGGAAGGGTGATGCCCATACCTGAGTTGACTCATAACTGGCAAACTATGTCTGAAAAATTTAAGCTTGTCAGCCCCTTCGAGCCCATGGGCGATCAGCCTCAAGCTATCGAGAAGCTTGCCTGGGCCATCGAAAATGGCGTGAGCGAACAAGTGCTGTTGGGTGTCACCGGTTCGGGCAAAACTTTCACCATGGCCAACGTCGTAGCCAAGGTGAATCGGCCCACGCTGGTCATGGCGCCAAACAAAACCCTGGCCGCTCAGCTCTTCAACGAATTCAAGGCGCTCTTTCCCGAGAACGCGGTGGAGTATTTCGTAAGCTATTACGACTATTACCAGCCCGAAGCTTACTTGCCGCACACGGACACGTATATCGAGAAAGACTCTTCCATCAACGACGATATCGACAAGCTGCGCCACTCGGCCACGCACGCGCTGCTGACCCGGCGCGACGTACTCATCGTGGCCTCCGTGTCGTGCATCTACGGCCTGGGTTCTCCCGAGTATTACGCCAAAATGGTCGTGCCCCTGGAGCGTGGACAGCAATTGTCCATGGAGCGGTTGGCCGCGCGCTTGGTGGAAGTGCATTACGAGCGCAACGACTATGACTTCAGCCGAGGCAAGTTCCGCGTGCGCGGCGATGTGCTGGAGATCATTCCGGCCTACTCCCGCGAGCGCGCGTTGCGGGTGGAGTTCTTCGGGGACGAGGTGGAAGCCATCTACGAGACCGACCCGCTGACGGGGGAGGTTTTCTCCACCGTCAAGAAGACGGTCATTTTCCCGGCCAGCCACTTTGTTTCGGATCGCGACAACACCTCGCGTGCATCGAGCGATATCCGCGACGAGCTTGGCGAGCGGCTGCGCTATTTCCAGCGCGAGAATAAGCTGCTGGAGGCTCAGCGTATCGAGCAGCGCACCATGTTCGACCTGGAGATGATCGAGGAGCTGGGCTACTGCAACGGCATCGAAAACTACTCGCGCCATCTGGATGGCCGCAGAGCGGGTGAGCCTCCGGCCACGTTGCTGGACTATTTCCCAGAGGACTTCCTGCTTTTCGTGGACGAGTCGCACATCACCATCTCCCAGATCGGCGGCATGTTCAAAGGCGACCGCTCGCGCAAGCAGACACTGGTGGACTTCGGTTTCCGCTTGCCTTCGGCCCTGGACAACCGGCCCCTGGCCTTCGAGGAGTTCCTGACGCGCGTCAACCAGTGCGTGTACGTCTCGGCCACGCCCGGCCCCTGGGAACTGGAGCGCTCGGGCGATGCGGTGGTGGAGCAGATCATCCGCCCCACGGGCCTGGTGGATCCCATTCTCGAGGTGCGGCCGGTCAAGGGCCAGATGGATAACCTGCTGGCCGAGTGCAAGCTGCGCAAGACTCGTGGCGAGCGGGTGCTGGTCACCACTTTGACCAAGCGCATGGCCGAGGACCTGACGGAATACATGCTGTCCATGGGCGTGCAGACCCGCTACCTGCATTCGGACATCGACACCCTGGAGCGCGTGGCCATTATCCAGGCCCTGCGCGCAGGTGAATTCGATGTGCTGGTGGGCATCAACCTCCTGCGCGAAGGGCTGGACATCCCCGAGGTTTCGCTGGTGGCCATCCTGGATGCCGACAAGGAAGGCTTCCTGCGTTCCGCGCGCTCCCTTGTGCAGACCTTTGGCCGCGCCGCACGCAATGTCGGCGGCAAGGTCGTCATGTATGCGGACAAAATTACCGACTCCATGCGCGCGGCCATGGATGAAACCAATCGTCGTCGGACCAGACAGGAGGACCACAACCGCGAGATGGGCATCACCCCGCGGACCATATTGAAAAGTCTGGAGAACGTACTCGAAAAGCTGTATCCGGACAGCGAGGCCGAAACGTACGCCAAGGTCGCCGAAGAGGCGGCCAAGTACGGGCACGATCCCAAGAGAATCGAGAAGGAGATCAAGTCGCTGGAGCGTGACATGCGCGAGGCCGCCAAGGAGTTGGCCTTCGAGCGTGCCGCCGAAATACGCGACCGCATCTTCTCGCTCAAGCAACTGCTACTGGAGAGCGCATGAGCATGCGCACACGCATCCTGGCATTGCGGTATAGATACCGGCTGTGGTGGCCGGTGCTCGCTGGTTTCGTATTCATATGCGGAGTAGTGGTCGCGGGCGTGGCAGGGTTCATGCTCGTGGAAGGCTGGGCCTTCGTGGACAGCCTGTACATGGTCGTTATTACCCTTTCCACCGTGGGTTTCACCGAGGTCCACCCTCTATCCTCCGAAGGGCGCCTGTTCACCGTGGGGCTGATATTGTCCGGAGTCGGCGCCTTCGCCTATCTCGTGGGCTCCTTCACCCAATTGATGGTGGAAGGCCGCCTGCAGTTAATGCTCGAGAGACGCAGGATGCAAAAAATCATCAATAAGCAGTCAGGCCACTTCATCGTCTGCGGCTACGGCCGCATCGGCAGCATCGTAGCCAAGGAGATCCATCGCGAAGGCTATCCCGTGGTGGTCGTTGAGAAGGATCCCACCCTGATCGAGGAACTGGAGGCGAGCGGCATGATGTCCGTGGCTGGCGATGCCACTTCGGACGAGGTTCTCTTGTCCGCCGGTCTGGAGAAGGCTTCCTCGCTTATCACGGCCCTGACTTCCGATGCGGCGAATGTCTATGTCACGCTGACGGCTCGTCAGCTCAACCCCAAGCTGACCATCATCGCTCGCGCCGACAGTGAAGCGCACATCCCTCGCTTGGAGCGAGCCGGAGCCGACCGCGTTGTGCTGCCGAATCTCATCGGAGGCAGACGCATGGCCCAGTCCGTATTGCGGCCCACCGTCACCAACCTGTTGGAGATCGCCGCGCGCAGTAACCTGGACCTGCAGATGGAGGAACTGCGTATTGGACCGGCTTCGGTCCTGAACGGCAAGGATCTAAAGTCCGCCGGCATCCGCCCAAGACTGAACATCATTATTATGGCCATCAAAAAGCACACGAATGAAATGATCTTTAACCCTGGTCCGGATGCGGTCATCGAAAGCGGCGACACTTTGGTCACGGTAGGCAAACCGGATCATCTTCAGAAGCTCCGAGACATTTGCGACGGCCAGACCGCGGCCGTCAGCGTCTAGTTATCCCATGGCTACCGCGCCCGAGGATATTCGTCAGCGAGTGGAGCGCCTGCGCAAGGAGCTCCATTTCCATAATTACCGCTACTACGTGCTCGACGCGCCGGTCATCTCCGACGCCGAATACGACCGCATAATGCGCGAGCTTCAGGATCTGGAGGAGCACAACCTCGAGTTGCGCGACCCGTCCTCCCCGACTCAGCGCGTGGGGGCCGCGCCAGCCGAAGGTTTTGCCCAGTACCGGCATGCCTTGCGCATGTACAGCCTGGACAACGCAATGAGTGTGGATGAGTGGCGCGAATTCGTGGCCCGCGTGGGGCGACATTTCGAGGATGTGTTCCTTGCGAAGCTTGAGGCCGAAACCGCAGCGCGCGCTAGCGGCAGGCTGGACGACAAGAACCGCGATGGACTGCGGCGTAAGGCCAAAGAGGGACTCAAGGCCCTGCTTGCCGGCGGAAGTGTCGATGACTTGCGGGTCGCGATCGAGAAGGCAGTGGCCGACGCGGCCGAGACCGCTGGCGCTTTGCATCTGCGCGTGCCTGTGCGGGTCCTGGCCGAACTGTCGGAGGAGACGTGGCGAAGTCTCCCGGCACTGCTTGGCACCTTCTGGATCGATCCCAAGTTGGATGGTTTGGCCCTGGAGGCGATTTACGAAAACGGTCGCCTCGTGCGCGCCGCAACGCGCGGCGATGGCGAGGTGGGCGAGGACGTGACGCAAAACGTGCGCACGGTGAAGAATCTCCCGCTCGTGCTTCACGACGATGGCGTAATGCCGCGCCTCCTGGAGGTTCGCGGCGAAGTGGTCATGCGCAAGGCCGACTTTCATGCCCTCAATGAGCGTCAGGCCGAGCGTGGCGAAAAGATTTTCGCCAACCCGCGTAACGCCGCGGCCGGCTCCGTGCGCCAGCTCGATCCGCGCATTACCGCTGCGAGGCCTCTGCGTTTCTTCGCCTATGGTATCGGCCAGGTGGATTGGAATGGAGCTCCCGGCTGGCAGGGACAAGATGAGATCATCGCCGGCTTGGCCCAACTCGGCTTCGCCATTCCGCCCGAGGCCCGGCAGTGCCGCCACCCTGACGAGGTAGCCGCCAGCTTCGAACGGCTGCAGGCCGGTCGCGAGGCCTTGCCCTTCGAGATCGACGGCCTGGTGGCCAAGCTCAATTGCCTGGAGTTGCAACGTTTCCTGGGCTTTACGGCCAAGGCCCCGCGCTGGGCCTTGGCGCTCAAGTTCCCTGCCTACCAGGCCGAGACGCTCCTGCGCGACATTCGTATCCAGGTAGGCCGCACAGGCGTACTTACTCCCGTGGCCGAGCTGGACCCGGTTAGCGTCGGCGGTGTGACCGTCTCCAGCGCCAGCCTTCACAACGAGAGCTACATCCGCGAGAAGGACCTGCGCCTGGGCGATCGCGTGCTCATCCAGCGCGCCGGGGACGTCATCCCCGAGGTGGTGCGGGCGCTGGCCGAAAAGCGCACGGGAGGGGAGCAGGAGTACGTTTTCCCTACCGAATGTCCCGTATGCCATACTGAGGTGTTCCTTGCCTCGGAGGAGCGGCGCATATGGAAATGCGTGAACATCTCCTGCCCGGCGGTCATTCGTCAGAGCATCATTCATTTCGTGTCCAAGGCCGGCCTGGATATCGAAGGATTAGGCCGCAAGTGGGTGGAGATCCTCATCGACAAGGGCATGGTCCGTTCGCCGGCCGATCTCTTCACCCTGAAGAAGACGGATTTGCTTACCCTGGAGCGCATGGGCGATAAGTCGGCCGCCAATTTCGTGGAATCCATTCGCAAGGCCAAAGAGGAAGCGACGCTTCCGCGGCTGATAGCCGCCCTGGGCATTCCGCACGTGGGCGAGGAGACTGCCAGATTGCTGGCCTCGCGTTTCCGCGATCTTGACGCGCTTGGAGCAGCCACGCGCCAGGAATTGGAGGAATTGCCCGGCATCAGCGACAAGATTTCCGAATCCATTGTCGATTTCTTTCTGAACGAAGCCAATCGTAGTTTGCTGGGGCGTTTCAAGGAGATCGGTCTATGGCCGTCCAATGTGCCGGCTGTTGCGCAAGAGGGGAAGACAAAGCTGCCGTTGGCAGGCAAGCGCGTCCTGTTTACTGGCGGTCTGCCGAGCATGAGCCGCTCCGAGGCCGAGACGCTGGTGGAGCAGGCCGGCGGCACGGCGGCCAAATCGATTTCCAAAAACGTGGACTATGTGGTCGTGGGAGAGAACCCAGGCAGCAAGCTGGACAAGGCCGACAAGCTGGGATTGGCCGTCATTGGCTTCGAGGAATTCCTGCGCCTGGTAGGGGCGAGCGCGCAGGCGGATGGATAGCAGGCCCCGGCAAGCAACACGCGGAGGTTATCAAGAGATGAAGTGCCCGCTGATCATCAATGGAGCCGGAGGCCGCATGGGCGCTACCTTGGTGCGTCTTGCCCAGTCCGATTCCGAGCTGACGCTGGCAGGAGTCGTCGAGCCGTCGAGCAGGGCTCAAGGCCTTGAGAGCTTGGGCTGCCCGTTTGGCAAGAGCCTGGGCGAGGTGTTGAAGACGGTCAAGGGCGCTGTGGTCATCGACTTCACCTCCCCCGAAGCCAGCCTGGGCACGGCCAGGTTGGCCGCCGAGACCGGCATGGCCGCTGTCATCGGCACCACGGGTTTCACGCCGGAGCAGCTGGACGAGTTGCGCGCGGCCGCCCGCCAGGCGCCCCTGTTCTGGGCCTCGAATATGAGCGTGGGCATCAATACGCTACTCGCCGTGCTGCCCGAACTGGTCAAGAAGCTCGGGCCGGCTTACGACCTGGAGATCATGGAGGTCCACCACAACAAGAAGCAGGACGCGCCCAGCGGCACGGCCCTTACGCTCGGCGAGTGCCTGGCCGAGGCCAGGGGCTGGGAACTGCGGGAAAAGGCCTGCTGCTGCCGCGATGGCATCATCGGCGAGCGCCCCCGCGAGGAGATCGGCCTGCAGACCCTGCGCGGCGGCGACGTGGTGGGGGATCACACGATCTATTTCTTCGGGCCGGGTGAGCGCATCGAGGTGACCCACCGCGCCCATTCGCGGGATACACTCGCCCTGGGCGCGCTGCGAGCCGCCAAATGGCTTCACTCCCAAAAGCCGGGCAAGCTGTATTCCATGGTCGACATGCTCATGACCTGAGCATCGCGGAGACGTTTTGCAGGCCTGGACCCATGTGGGTCCAGGCCTGCTCAGACGTTTATCCAGGCATTATTCCATAAAAGCTGGGAAGGAGTTTTTTGCCCTCTCAAGCCCACGACGAAAAGCACCCTGATCTCGCATGTAATCTGCAGAACGCTTTATCTCTTCATTGAAGTAATCCGCTATTCGAACCGACCGAGCATTACGGGCGGCACAACGCCTTCGAGGCGGCTCTCGCAGAAGAGTACCACGGCTATCAGAGCAAAAACGCCAAGGCAGGCAGAGCTTCTCGGGGAAGTGGTCAATCCCCGCGCGCTCGAGCACCTGCCACATGACAGTCATAGAATGCGTGCCCGCGGGATCTGGGAATCTCGCCAAGCTCACCCACATGTTGCCCTGCGGCTGTTCCCGCCGTCCAGGCGCCATGTCGCACCTCGCTTGCTGGTTCGGCGCAAGCCGCAGACATAATGAGGAGCTTTTCTACGATCAGTTAAAAGCGCAGGATTATTCCACCGTTTCTTTACGAGCCGCGGCACGATTTACCTTTTGTGCCTCCTCCTCACGCAGAGCACGCCGCAGCACCTTGCCCACCAAAGTCTTGGGCAATTCGGTGCGGAACTCCACCTGGCGCGGAACCTTGTAGCCGGCAAGTTTTTTCTTGCAGAAGGCGATTATCTCGGCTTTATCGATGGTTTCTCCATCCTTCGGAATAACATAGGCCTTGACCACTTCGCCGCGAGTCTTGTGCGGAATGCCGACCGTCACGGCCTCCTTGACCTTGGGGTGCTCATAGAGCACTTCGTCGATCTCTCGGGGGTAAATGTTGTAACCGCCGGAGATGATCAGATCCTTCTTGCGGTCCACGATGAAGAAATAGCCTTCTTCGTCCATGGTGGCGATGTCCCCGGTAAAGAGCCAGCCATTGCGCAATGCGCTGGCCGTCTCGTCCGGGCGATTCCAGTAGCCCGCCATGATCTGAGGACCGCGCATAATGAGTTCGCCATGCTTGCCTGGAGGAAGTGGCGGTCCAGCGACCTCCATGTCCACAATGCGAGCTTCCGTGTCCGGAAAGGGCAACCCGATGGAACCCGACTTGCGCGTTCCCCTGAGCGGGTTGAGGTGTGTCACTGGAGAGGCTTCGGTCAGGCCATATCCCTCGATAATATCCGAGCCTGTGCGCTCCTTGAACTGTTGCATGACTTCCACGGGCATGGGAGCCGAACCTGAGATGCAGTAACGTAACCCCTGGAAGTCCGTATTTTCGAACTCTCGCTGCTGCATGAGCGCGATGTATACGGACGGAGCGCCTGGAAAAATTGTCGGCTTGATCTTATCGATGGTCTTAAGCACGTCCTGCGGCACAAAGCGGGCAAAAGGTACGGTTGTTGCGCCAAGCGCCGTGGGAAAGTTGAGACAGGTGGTCAGGCCGTAGATGTGGAAGAAGGGCATGACCGCCAAGAAAGTTTCCTGCTGATTGCCGATGGAGTGCAGAATGGCACTGCATTGAGCGGCGTTGGCCACGAGGTTGTAATGGGTGATCATGCAGCCTTTGGAAACGCCAGTGGTGCCGCCGGTGTACTGGAGCAAGGCCAAGTCGGTCTTAGGCATGATCCCGGCGTATGAAAAACGATCCCTTCCGTGCAGCAGCTCACTCCAGCGAAGCACCTTGCCGTCGTCATAGGGCACCTTGCCCTTGCCTTCTTTCCAAACCTTGAGGCGCACGATCTGATTTAGAGGAAAGGCCAGGCCATCAGCGACCGAGGAAACAAAAATCTTATCAAGCGTGATTTTGTCGCCTAGTTGGGCGACCTTGGACCAGAGCACGTCCAGGGTGATCATCATGCGGGAGCCGGAATCGTGGATATGGTGTACCAGTTCCTTCTCCATGTAGAGCGGATTGGTCATGACCGCCACGGCGCCAGCTTTCAGTACTGCCCAATAAGAGATGATGGTCTGTGGTAAATTGGGCATCATGATGGAGATGCGGTCACCTGGGCGCAGTCCGTGAGCCCGGAGGTTCGCGGCCATGACCTCGCTCTGGCGATGCAACTCCTGATATGTTATCGAGTAGTTGTTGAACCGAATAGCCTTGCGCTTGGGGAATCGCTCTGCGGCCCTATCCAGCAAAGTGAAAACAGGGACGGATTCATAAGTCAGAGTTGGACTGACCTCTGAATCGTAGCTATCAAGCCATGGGCGGTTTGAATCTTTCATTCCCCTCGTCTCCGCTCTTCGTTTGCATGGGTCCCCGGGAGTGTCATTGAGAACCCAAAAACTTTCAAGGTTGAAGAGTTAGATCGATGAACATTGCATCCTTGCTAAGCAGGCCATTCGCACACAGAGGCCTGCATGATCTGCGTAAGGGCGTGCCCGAAAATTCCATGGCGGCATTCCGGCTGGCAGTAGACAACGGCTATGCCATAGAACTCGATGTCCGCTTACTCGGGGACGGCAATGTCGTCGTATTCCACGATGCAACTCTGGACCGCATGACAAGTCGGACCGGATACGTCCTGGCCCTGAACTCAGGACAGTTGTCCAGTCTTTCCCTGCTTGGAACGCAAGAAACCCCGCCGTTATTAAGCGACCTGCTGAACATGGTGCGCGGCAGGGTCCCACTCTATGTCGAAATCAAAAACGGCAATCGGCCGGGCCGGCTGGAACAACAGGTCCTATCGCTGCTTAACCAATACTTTACGCAATATGGCGGCAGCTTTGCGGTCGCATCGTTCAATCCTCTCGTATTGGCCTGGTTCCAGCGCAAGGCCCCGCATTTGCTGCGTGTACAGATCACCGGCAGCTCCGGCTTGCGCGGCCTGTGGCTTCCTCAACGCTGCGCAGCCATTAATTGGCCGCTGATTGCTTTCGGCCAGCCGCATGCATTGTCCGTGGCTCTGAATGTTCTCGGCAGTCCCATTGTGGGAGCCTGGCGTTGTCAGGGCAAACCGGTCCTGACCTGGACCGTGCGCACTCAGAATGATCTGGAGCGGGCGCAAAGGTTTGCCGACGCTTATGTATTCGAGAGCCTGCGGCCCTAAGGGCTTCCGCGCAATTCAAAGATCGCTTCAGCGTACTGTAAAGAACGCTAGTGTGGGGACTATTTCGCCAGGATGCGCAGGTACATATCCCCTTGAAGTGCTCCGATCTTTCGCCCTAGGCCGCGCAGGCGCATGGCTTTTCCAACTGCAAAATCGCCTGGCAGGCGGATTTCGATGGCGTGCTTCTTTGTGCTCAGGCCAGGACTGAACGTGATACGTACTGTACGTCCGGGCATGAGTTGCTCAAGGGGAAGATGGATTATCTTATGCACATCCATTTGCCCCTGCATCCAGGCCTTGAAGCTGCCGATAAGACCTTTGGAGAGATCGATGCTGATCTTGCGCTTGCCCCACTCCAGTTCGATCTTGCGTTTTCTGATTTCCTTGGGAGCGGCCTTGGGTGTCGTGTTTCCGTTGCGCACCTGCTGGTAGATGTCCTCGAAAACCTTGCGCGCGAAAGGATCCTTGAGAATATCTTGCAGGACTTCTTCCTTACGAGAAAAGAAGCGCTCATTATCTGAGTGCTTCTTGCGCATGCGCTCGCGGGCACGCTCCTCGGCCGAAGGCGCACCGGGAGGTGGCCCCTGTCGGAACGGGCGCGAGCCGGTTTGAGCCTGGTTCCGGTTCCCGCCTTGCGCGTGAGCCCGCCCCTGCGCACCTGCATTCTGAGAAGCAGCCCCATTCTTTGCGGTCTGTTCCGGGCTTTCCTGCGAGAAATCGGCGGATTCCATGGTCTTGCGCAGGAAGATGTAGGCTTCATTCAAGCGCTGAAATTTGCGTGCAGCAGAGGGGTCGTCGGGGTGCAGGTCGGGGTGCAGGTCGAAAGCGAGTTTGCGGAAGGAACGCTTAACCTCCTCAAGATTCGCCTCGGGAGAGACATGAAGTATCTGATAGCATTCCTTGACCGTCATTGAAGAGCCTTGCCGCGGATGCGCAGTTATATGGGACGCAAGGCTGCCGGCGCGTCCTCGCCCACCGCCACGAGCCCGCAATTGCGCAGGTATGCTTGGCCCTGACGGACGAATTCCGCATGGCTTACCGTTGGATTCACGCCAGGACAGTAATCCTGGACCATTTCCCAGCTTAGGCGATCCAGCAGGTTGCCGCGAAAGAATGGCCATGCTCTGCAGATATCAGGACGTGCCGGGTGGATGCCACATCCGTGCAGATCCTGGCGATAGTAGATGCAATAGCCGTCTGGGCCGGTGCGCAGGCGATTTCGATCGGACTTGAATTCAACGGCCATGGTCAGGAATTCCTCCCTGGCGAGCCCGAGATGGGTTCGCAGGCGTTCAACATCCTGCTCGGTAAGGATGATGCCGCCCTGGCCCTCGCAACAGTGACCGCATCGGCGGCACTCGAACGCTAAGTTGCTTTCACTCATTATTTCTCGCCCAAAAGGCGTCGGTGTTCGACCATGCTGCAGGAGTCCTCGATAACCAGGATTCCCGCCGGTTCCAGAAGCTCCCGCGCCTGCGGACTGCGTATGCCAAGTTGCATCCAGAAGGCTTGCGGCCTGACTGGCAGGGCCAGCACCTCCAGCGCGTGCTCGGGACAATACTGTGCGGCTCGGAAAAGATTGACGAGATCAATGGGAACCGGCACGTCAGCCAAGCGTGAATAGGTCGGAAGCCCCCAGACGTCCTTGCGCTTGGGATGCACGGGTATGACTTCATAGCCGGCAGCGATAAGATAGCGGCCAACTCGGTCCACGGGCTGCGAAGGCGCATCCTTGGCGCCTACCACGGCGATCGTCTTGACCTCGCGAAACAAGACAGCTAGCTTTTGGTCTCCGGCGGCAAACATTTGCCCCTCCAATGGAATCCGTCCATTTGGCCATAGATCCAATTTTGATTATTCCTATTCAACGCAACTTGCGCTTGTAGCCGAGAATCATGCGATTCTCAAGTACGCCGCTTTATCAACGGCAGCACGTCAACAGTGAGGCGAAAGCCATGTACCAGCCCCTGGAAACCATGCCCATGCACGAATTATCCCTGCATTGGGCTAAGGTGAGGACTCTGCTGCAAGCGCAGGCCCCCGAAGCCGGCGGCCTCCTGACGTTTTCCCGCGTCGCCGCATATTATCTGACCGGCACCATGGCCCCAGGCGTCTGCTGGCTGCCCATGCAGGGAGAGCCCATGCTCATGCTGCGCAAGGGGAAGGAGCGTGCCAAGCTGGAGTCCCCGCTGTCTTCCATCGTGACGTTCCGCTCCTATGCGGACTTGGATGGGCTGGCTCGGGAGGCGGGCTGCCCTTTGCCTGAAGTGATGGCGGTCGAGCTGTCCGGCTTGACTTGGGGGCTTGGCCAGAACTTGGCTGCCAAGCTTCCTGGCAGGCGCTTTGTGCCCGGCGATACAATTCTGGCCATGGCTCAGAGCCTCAAGACGCCTTGGGAGTTGACCAAAATGCGCTTGGCGGGCGAGCGTCACGCCAAGTGCCTGATGGAGATCGTTCCTGCGCGCATCCGTCCGGGTATGACCGAGCGTGAGGTTTCACATATCGTCTGGGAGGCCTTCTTCTCCCAGGGACACAGCGGCCTCATGCGCATGGGCGCCTTTGGCGAGGAAATATTTCTGGGTCATGTCTCAGCCGGAGACTCGGGCAACTATCCAAGCTTTTTTAACGGCCCGTTGGGTCTGCGCGGCGAGCATCCAGCGACCACGGCTATGGGCTATGCCGGCAAGGTCTGGAGCAAGGGCGAGCCCCTGGCTCTTGATGTAGGCTTCGTCCTGGAGGGCTATCACACGGACAAGACCCAACTCTATTGGGCTGGGCCGCGCAACTCGATTCCCGAGCAAGCCCGTCGCGGTCACGACTTCTGCATGCATGTGCAGGAGTGGATCGCCGAGCGCATGAAGCCTGGTGCCATTCCCAGCGCGCTGTACGCCCATTGCGCCCGCTGGGCCGAGGAAGAAGGCTTGGCTGACGGGTTTATGGGGCTGGGCGGCAATCAGGTTCGTTTCATCGGCCATGGCATCGGGCTGGTCGTTGATGGTTGGCCGGTCATCGCCAAGGGCTTCGATGCGCCCTTGGAAGAAGGCATGGTCCTGGCCTTGGAACCCAAGCAGGGTATTCCAGGTCTGGGTATGGTCGGCGTGGAGAATACCTTTGAGGTAACTCCCAATGGCGGCCGTTGTTTGACCGGAAACGAATTCGACTTCATCTGCTTGGAATAGTCTGATCCGCGTGGCTCTCCCAAATTAGAGCAATTTGCGTTTGAACTGAGAGAGGGCGCTGCCCTCTCTCAGACTCTCTCCCGGCAGGGAGCGGCGCTCCCTGCACCCCCATTTTTCATTTTATTTGCAAGGTGCTGTAGGGCAGATCGCTTTTAAGACGCCCGCTCCGGCGTTGACGGTGCAAGTGAATTGCGCCTACGCCGAAGCTAGCGGCAAGCCATGCCGACGCATGGCTTGCAGAGCATTTTCAAAAGCAAAATGCTCTAAAAGAGCTGATCCAGGGCCTCTTCCATGTTCGCGGAGGTGAACAGGTCACGCAGTACGAGCGGCCTGTTCGCATCGCTCCCTTGCGGAAACACGGCTACAACCGGAATGCTTTGGCTTCCGAGCTCGCGCAACAGAGACATGCCCTGGGGATTTTGCTCGGTCAGATCCACGCGTATGTAGGTCAGCCCGTATCTTTTTCCCCAGTCCGCCAGGTTCTTGTCGGTCAGCGTGGTCTGCTCCAGGAACTTGCAGCTCACGCACCAGTCGGCCGTGAAGTCCACGAGCAGGCGTTCCTGACCAAGCCTGCCGCGAAAGTCCTCGGCTGAAAAGTCTCGCCAGTGAACGGATATTTCGGGAGGCTGCACAGCCCAGGCCGCGGCCGCGACCACCAGGCTTAGGGCGGCGCTACGAATGGTCCAGCGCTTGCGGGTGCTCTGATTCAAATCGGTCCAGGCTCCCCAGATCCAAAAGCTCACTCCCGTGATCCACAGCAACACCAATGCCGAGAGAAGGTAGTCTTGAGGCAGAATGTTGATGAGGTATATGCATGTGGCCAGCAGAAAAAAGCCCACGATGCGTTCGAGCTTCACTGTCCATGCGCCGGGCTTGGGGAAGAACCGTACGAGTCCAGGCCAGGCCGACATGAGTAGATAGGGCAGGGCCATACCGACGCCGATGCTGATGAAGACTATGGCCACGACCATCGACGGTTGCACAAGCGCCCAGGCCAGCACGCCTCCCAGGAATGGGCCGCTGCAGGGCGTGGCAAGCAGGGTAGCCAATACTCCGGTGCTAAAGGCTGAGGCGCGCGGGTTGCCGGAGTCGATCATGCCTGAACGCAGGTTGATGATAGGCAGGGTGTAGACGTCGAACAGGCTCAAGGCCAGGGCGAAGACCGCGGCCGAGAGGATCATGATGAGCTTGGGACTTTGGAACAACTCTCCCCAGGCAAGCCCTAAAAGGCTGAGCACCAAGCTTAGAACCAAGAAATAGGCCAGAATGCCCGCGGCAAAAAACAAGTTATGTTCGGTGAACGCTTGGCGTCGGGCTCTCTCGCTGCACTGTGCGCCGCGAACACAACCGGAGACTAGGCTGGATATCTTGAGACTTACCACGGGCAGCACGCAAGGCATGAAGTTGAGCAAAAAGCCCGCCAGTAAGGCCAGCATAATGGCCTTCCAAATACTGCCTACCTCCAGCTCGCTTTGGTAATAGCGCGGATTAAGGCTCCATTTTTCCTCAGGCGCATCCTTGGCCGTCTCAGGTCCGGTAGTCGTTTCTGGTTCGGCGGCCTGCCTCGGTTCCACTTGATCTGGCTGGGGACCGGGCGCAGATGCTCCATACTCCGGCCACCAAGGTTGCTTTTCGGCTGCGGGCAGTGCTTCCGCTTGCCGCAAGCTGGCCGTGCGCTCCAGACTTACGGGCATGCAGCTTTTTTCTGAGCAGAGCAGCAGCGATAGATGCAGACGCAGGTCCGCTGGAAGCGCAACATCCGGGGGCAAGGGCACGAAAAAAGTCACCTCGCCCAGGTACAAGTTGACCATCTCCTCGGGTGAGAAAGGGTCCGGCTTGCGCACTCCCTGTGGATAACGCACTTCCAGAGGTTCTGGCGACCCGGCGAGAGAGGCCGTGAGCACTGTAGGCTGACCCAGAGAGCCTGGCTGGTTGGAATAGGTATACCAACCCTTTTCCGGAATGATGGTTACCGCCGCCAGCACAGCGCCGGCGGTGGTCTCGGCGTTATCCTTGCTGTCAGGCAGTCTGGCGAAGTCCACGGAGATATTTAGTGGAGGCTCGGGCATCTGAAGTTGGGCCTGAACTGACGAGACCGGCCAGAGCAGGATAGTAAGGAGAAGAGTGAAGACCGTGCGCATCATCTCGTGTCCGCCCAGAAGGTTTGAGATTATCTTGTCGCAATCTATGCAATCATAGCAAAAAGCTCCCCCTTGCGTCCATCCGCTTCAAGGGACTGAGATTGTCGTAAACTCCGATCCTGTATGGTCAGAAAACGGGAATGGATTCTGGATGGGTATTTTTTAGTGCTCTTTCTTGACAACATCGGTGTGGAGGACTAAAGAGTCCACCTGCCGCAACGCAACGGAATCCGAGAGACCTTGCGGAGCGCACTGGGCCACTAGCTCAATTGGCAGAGCAGTTGACTCTTAATCAATTGGTTCGGGGTTCGAGTCCCTGGTGGCCCACCAGTTTTCCAGCCTGCATTATTAATTTGCGGGCAAGTAATTGACATATCGCGGAGGCTGCAAAAGCCTCTGCCGCAACGCAACGGAATCCGAGAGACCTTGCGGAGCACACTGGGCCACTAGCTCAATTGGCAGAGCAGTTGACTCTTAATCAATTGGTTCGGGGTTCGAGTCCCTGGTGGCCCACCAGAAAGTTCAAGGAGGTACAACGAAAGTTGTACCTCCTTTAGTTTTTTATCAGACAATGCATTTTTTGTTCTCTAGAGCAGATTGCTTTTAAGACGCCCGCTCCGGCGTTGACGGCGTAAGTGAATTGCGCCTACGCCTACGCGGCGGCAAGCCATGCCGACGCATGGCTTGCAGAGCATTTTCAAAAGCAAAATGCTCTAAAGGTTGAACTCCAGCAGTATCAAGGCGGTGTATTCTCACGACAGCAAGGGCAGGCTCAATCCTTGCGATGATGGCAACCCAGGGAATGCTTGTTGCGCATGGCTTGGGTGGTGATGAGATAGGCCGCCAGACAGCCGTGGAACAGGTCTACAATGGATTTGGAAATAGGCGTTTCCTTGTAGAAGTCGTGCAGGTGCTTGTTGAGGTCGCGCAATTCCTCAAAGGCGCGTCGGAGTCGCACGGTGGTGCGGCTGATGCCCACATAGTTCCACATCGTATTACGGATAAACGCCCAGTCCTGGGCAATGAGAGCCGGATCTTCGTTGGCCTGGTTGCCCAGTGGATTCCAGTCCGGAATGGCGGATTTAAGCTTTTTGCTGATCAGGGACCGTTTTTGTAACCGGCGACAAATATCCTCGCCGGCCTGCTTGCCCCACAGAAGCCCTTCCAGAAGCGACGTGGATGCCAAACGGTTGGCGCCATGCACGCCAGTGCAGGCGCATTCACCAACCGCGTACAGGCGGTCCAAGGTGGTTCGGCCGCTTAGGTCCGTGAGTAGACCTCCGCAGAAATAGTGAGCCGCAGGCACCACGGGTATGGGATCACGCCGAATATCTATCCCAGCTTCCATGCACTTTTCGAAGATGGTCGGGAAACGCTCGGCGATATCCACGCCCACATAATGGGCTGCATCCAGGTAAACAGACTCCTCTCCGGTGCGCAGCATCTCCTCCATAATGGCCCTGGTGACGATGTCGCGCGGTGCCAGGTCGCCCCGCTTGTCATAGCGTTGCATGAAGGGCTGGCCATCGGCATTGACCAGGCGGGCACCTTCGCCTCGTACGGCCTCGGAAATGAGGAAGCGCCGCTCGGCTCGTTTGAAGAGGGCCGTGGGGTGGAACTGGACGTACTCCACGTTCATGAGCTTCACTCCGGCCCTGTAGCCCATGGCCAGGGCCGAGCCGATACTGCCGCGGGAATTGGTCGAATGCAGGAAGATTTGCCCGCAGCCGCCTGTGGCCAGCACCGTGAAATCGGCCAGGATGGTCTGCACCTGCCCGGAATCCTGGTCCAGCACGTAGGCCCCTGCGCACTCATTGTTCAAGGAATACTTGAAGTCCAGGTGCGTGGCATGGTGGTGCGTGGTCAGAAGGTCCACGGCCGTGCGTTTGCTGAGCACGCGGATATTGGGCGAAGCCTGGACGGCACGCACAAGGCTCTCCATAATGGCCTTGCCCGTGTAATCGGCGCAGTGCAGTATGCGAGCCTGGGAATGCCCACCTTCCCGAGCCAGGTAGAAAGAGCCGTTCTCATGTGTTGCGAAGGGCACTCCAAGCCTATCTATGAGAATGGTGCGTACGGCGTCCGGGCCTTTTACGGCCAAGTGACGCACAGCTTTGGCGTAGTTGTGACGCCAGCCGGCTATGAGAATGTCGCGCTCGAGTTCATGTGGTGAGTCGTTGTCACCTTTGTAAACGATACCGCCCTGGGCCAGGACGGTATTGCCTCGGGTCAACTCGTCACCTGCCGTGATGAGCGTTACCTGGAAGCCTTGTTCCGCCAGGACGAAGGCTGCAGTGCAGCCAGCCACGCCCGAGCCGATGACCAAGGCCTGGGTGGAAAGGCGTTCCAAACTCATCTGCAGCATACCTCAAGCATACGGGTTAGCGCGTCACGCGCAGGCGCGGCTACATCGGGCGGGACGGTCACCTCGTTTGCCCGGCCTGCATCAATGTCAAAGAGCAGCTTGGCCAGCTTGGGCTCCGTGATCTTGGCCATATTGACGCAAGCACTCTCAACCAGCGCCAGGATAGTTTTCTCGCCTTTGTATTGCCCAGCCAATCGCTCCACCAGATTGCATTCGGTTCCGATGTAAATGGTCGCTCCGGTTGGCGCCTTGCGCACGTAATCGATGATGAAGGAAGTGGAGCCGCTGGCGTCGGCAGCCGCAACCACCTCGGGTGAGCACTCGGGATGAACCACTACAAGGGCACCCGGCGATTTGGCGCGAGCCCGGACGATCTGCTGTGTCTTAAATCGATGATGGATAACGCACAAGCCGGGCCAGATGAACAATTGCACTCGGCTGAGTGAGGCCTGGTCCAGCTCCCCGGCTTCACCGCGAATGTCCAGGATCATCCGTTGATCTTCGGCCATTCCCAGAGCATTGGCCGTATTCATGGCCAGATTGCGGTCCGGCAGGAAGAGTACGCCGTCGCCTTGCTTTAAGGCCCAGGACAGCATGGTGCTGGCATTGGCCGAGGTGCAGACCGAACCGCCGAAACGGCCACAAATGGCCTTTACCGCAGCCGACGTGTTTACATAAGCCAGGGGGATGATCTTGCGGCCTCCGGCACGCAGGCGCTCCAAGACAGTCTGTACCGGAACGTGCGGAGCCATATCGGACATAACGCAACTCGCGGCGGTATCCGGTATGAAAACCTTCTGCCGGGAACTCGCCAGGATGGCCGCAGACTCGGCCATGAAGGACACGCCGCAGAAAACGATGTAATCCGAGGTCAATCCTGGGACCTTGCGGGAAAGCTCCAAAGAATCACCGGCAAAATCCGCGTGCCGGATGACCTCGCTGCTCATGTAATGATGTCCGAATATGGTCAGGCGGTCGCCGAACTGAGCCCTCAGCCGGGAAATATCCGTGTATGCTTGTGAGTTCATGGTATCCTGCTGCTTGAAGTTGTTCAGGATATTGCGAGCACGCGCATGCTTAAATCCAGGGCTTTGGCCGAATGCGTCAAGGCGCCCACGGAAACGAAATCCGGTCCCAGCTTCCCAATGGCACTGATGGTTTCCAGATTCACGCCGCCGCTGACCTCGGTTTCGATACCGGAGGGCACCAGGGCCAGTGCCTTTTCCATGGTCGCCAAGTCCATGTTGTCCAGCATGATGCGCTCAACGCGGAGGGAGGCCGCTTCGCGCACCTCATCCAGAGTTCTGCATTCCACCTCGATCGGAGGGCATGGCTTATACGCAGCTCGCAGAATCTTGACGGCTTCGGTTATGGAACCGGCTCTATCGATGTGGTTGTCCTTGAGCATGAGCATCTCGAAGAGATTCATGCGATGATTCAATCCACCACCGATACGCACGGCGTATTTTTCCGGATAGCGTAACCCCGGCAGTGTCTTGCGCGTGTCGAGCAGCCTGGTTCTTGTGCCCGAAAGCCTTTGCGCGTAAGAGGCGGTTGCTGTGGCAATGCCCGAGAGATGGCATATAAAATTGAGTGCGATACGCTCTGCGCGCAGGAGCACTGCGGCGGGGCCGCACAGGCGGGCCACAGTTTGCCCAGGCTCGACGCTTTGGCCATCGGATGCGGCATTCTCAACAATCCAGTTTCCTTGAGGTTCCACATCGGCAAGCACCAAGGGCACTATGGGTAAGCCCGCGAGAATGCCAGGCTCCTTGGCCACGATGGATGCGCGCATGACGACATCCTGACCGAACACGGCGACACTGGTCAGGTCCGGCCCGTCTTCGGCCAAGGCTGAACGGATGGCGGCGACAAGAAATTCGCGAGCCTGGCCTCGAAAAAAGGTATCGAATAAATTGTGGGACATGGATACAACCCGTTCGGGGGATTTACTAGCCATGAAGTGGTGCAGTATGCCAAGGGCGAGCTTTCGTCAAGATTTGGCCCTTGCGCATTGGATCCTGGTGCGGTCCAAAAACGCCCTTTAGAGGCGTTGGGATAATTATATAAGGATCCATCTGGTGAATATCATGACTGAGAATGAGAGCCAACAAAGCAAGGGCCACACCACAGAGGCAGAACTCCCGCAATCGGCCCCGGACCTGGAGAACGCCCATCCGGCCGATGCCGCTTTGCATCTGGAGAATCTTCCCCTGGAGGAGCAGGTGCGCGCCGTCAGCGGCCTGCCTGTCCAGGAGGCGGCGGATTCCATAGTCGAGATGAGCCGACATGACCGCATCGAAATCATGCGCAACTTGCAGCCCGAAGCGGCTGCGGGACTCATTTCGGCCATGGCATTGGACGACGCGGCCGATGTGCTGGAAGAACTCGGATACGAGCACCGCGATATTCTGCTGAAGTACATGGGAACGGAAGAGGCCGCAGAGATAAAGAGTCTCATGGCCTTTGACCCGGACACGGCCGGCGGCGTCATGAACACCGAGCTGTTGGTCCTGGACGAGAAGCTAAGCGTGGATGAAGCCATCCAGCTTATCCGCAAGGAAGTCGAAGATAAGGAGATTCCCTACTACGCCTACATAGTGGATGATGCCGAGCATTTAGTAGGCGTGCTGTCCATGCGCGACCTGCTGCTTAGCAAGCCCCGGACTGTTCTCGGCGCACTCATAGGTACTCAGTCGCTCATTTCGGTGACTTTTGATGTGGACAAGGAGGAGGTGGCCCACCTCATAAGCCACTACAATTTTCTGGCCATACCGGTGGTAGATTACAGTGACAAGCTGCTTGGCGTGGTCACCGTGGACGATGTCATTGACATCATTCACGAGGAGGCCACCGAGGACATGCAGACCATGGTCGGTGCGGCTTCGGATGAAACCGTGGACTCACCCTGGACGTATTCCATGTCCCGCCGCTTGCCCTGGCTCACCATCAATATACTCACTTCCGCTGCCTCGGCCTGGGTGGTCTCGCTGTTCGAAGGCACCATAGCCCAGATGGCCTTCCTGGCCGTGCTTATGCCCATTGTGGCCAACCAGGCGGGAAATACAGGACAACAGGCCCTGGCGGTTATGATTCGGCAACTCGCCGTTAAGAAGCTCGAGCGCAAGGAGTCCTGGCTGGCGGTACTGCGGGAAGCCAAGATCGGGCTGGCCAACGGTTCCATCATCGCCACGCTGGTGCTTGGCGTAGTCTACTTCATGACGGGCCAGCTCTCTTTGGCATCGATAATGGCCATGGCCCTGTTCCTGGACATGCTTGTGGGCTCTCTGGCCGGAGCCTCGATCCCGCTCATTCTGCGTGCGCTTGGTAGAGACCCTGCCCAGGCCTCCAGCATCTTCCTGACCACGCTTACGGATAGTTTCGGCTTCTTCAGCCTCTTGGGGTTGGCCGGAATCTATCTGATCGGCTGAGCTGTTTTTGTCAACGCTTGCAGTTGATCCTGCTGCCTGTGAATGCTTCCAGGTCAGGCTCTACAAGTGCATAAGGATAAAAATAGCAGTGCACGGCTGGCATGCATGCGTGGGCTATGACCATTTGGCCTGTCGAATCTGGGAACGTTCTTCCTGGAATACGAACTGGACGATGGACTCGCGGTCACGGTCGCGAACGGAGGTGAATTCGAGGACTTGTCGGCGCTCGCCGCCTTCCACCTTGACGCGCACAACTTCGCCCAAGGCGCTGGCCATGCGTAGCGGCGCTTGACTCAGGGTAAGCACCACCTCGACCCGCTGACCAGGCGAAAACTGCTCCAAGGACACGAAAGAGAGACCCGCCGCACTGATCTCCACGACTTGAATTTCCGTGGGGAAATCCTGCTCCATGGTCTGGCGGCTGGCCAAAGAAAGAAGCGTGTCCAGCTTGGTGTCCAGACTGAGCAGAAACTCAAGCAATGGTTCGGGCAGACGAGCCTCGGCAAGCTTCTGGGGCGAGAAGGATAGCGTAGGGGAGGAGTCGTGGAACAAGGCTCGATCACGGCCGGGAACAATGCGGCGTAGCCGGCCGTTGATCAAGGTGGAGACACGAGCGAACGAGCGCTGGCTGCTCATGAATCCCTCCATGCGGTGATCTATTCCAAAGCTCCGTAATCTACGTCCAAACTCATGGCTCGCACGGGGCAAATGCGCGTACACATGCCACAAGCAGAGCATTTCTCAGCATTGAAGATTATCCGGCGCGTCTTCATATCTAAAGCCAACGCGTGAGTAGGGCAGATGGCCGTGCACATGCCGCAATGCGTGCAGGAGTCCTCGTCGCGCGCCACGTGTTGCGCGGCAGGAGCAATCTTAATTCCTTGCTGCTTGAGGTAATCGATGCCTCGGTTATAGTCCTCCTCGGACCCGAAGATTTCCAGGGTCAAAAAACCTTCCTGGCGAGGAGTGATCTGGGCTCGAAGGATGTTGAAGCACAGATTGTAGATACGGGCCAAATTGCAAACCATGGGCTGGCTGGAGATGGAGTGGGGAAAGCTCAGCGAAACGAGCTTCCTCACCGCCGGGACAGTATTGTTCATGGTTGGGTTTGCGTCTTTTTTTTCTGTCATAACATGCGCTTAGCAAAAGCTATTGAAAGGATTTAGCACGCTTGGCTTCGGCCGATTTCGGGTACTTCTTGACCAATTCCTGCAGCACCAGGTCGCCGGCTTTGTCCTTGCCGATCTTTTTGAAAGCGATACCTTGCTTGAGCATGGCGGCCGGAATCTTGTTACTCTTGGGATACTTAGTGATTACATCCTGATAGGAGAGCACCGCCCGGGCAAAGTCGCCAGTCTGATAAAAGCTCTCCCCCTGCCAGAAGATAGCGTTCGAGACTAGTTCATGTTTGGGATAGGCCTTCACGAATTCCGCCCACATGGATTGCGCGTTCATATAGTTGCGCTTTTTGAAATTATCCAGTGCGCGGAGGTAAAGTGCCTGCGCGGGGTCGCTACTTTGAGCTCCTTGGTCACCTTTGACCGCTTTTTCTTCCTTGGAGAGTTGCTCAAAATCAATGGCCAACTGACTCTGCAATGCGGTCTTCATGTCCTCGACTTCCTGCATGAGGGCACGGACGGCTTCGGGCTTGAGGCCTTGCTGCTCGGCCAGTTGGTTTTCGCGGACTAAGGTATCCATTTCGCCCTGGAGCTTTGCGAATTGTACACGCATGCTCTCCATCTCCGACCACATGTTGGCCTGAGCGGATTGGGCAGAGGTATTTTGGGTCGAAAGCTGCAGCAGGCTCTTGAGGCGCTTATCGACCTCCTGCACCTGGCTCTGGATCTGGCGAAGCTGAGTCTCCAGTTCGTTCACGCGTTGCTGAACATTGCGTTGCTGCGTGGCTTGCTGCTGGACTTGCGCCTGTAGGAGATTGACATCCGCCTGGGAGGCGCAACCTGTGATGGTCAGAACGGATAAACCTGCGAGCAGAGCGATATGACATGGAATACGCTTCATTGTAATTTCTTCCCTCTCTTCCTTCCCACGAGAATGTACACAATTCCCCCCAGAAAGGGAACGAGCACTGACAACTGTACCCAAAAGACCTTCTCGTTGGTGGACTCAAATTCCTTATTGAAGGCATCCCGAATTGCCCACCAGCTCAAGAGCATAAAGACGGCCACGCCGGCAACAACGCTGGTGAGCAGCGTTGGATTGAACCTCATGAAGTCAAACATGGATCAGGCTCCTTGGGGCTTACGGAAAAAGGTCAGCCACAGACCGATGGGCATGAGTGCCGCGGCGATGACCTGTGTTGTGCTGAAAGGTCCCATGACTCCGCGGAAGTCGGCCCTAAAAAACTCGACTGCAACGCGGAATACAGGAAACACGAGCAGGTATAATCCTAGCACCTGCCCAGGCTGCTTGATAAAGGGCTTGGCAAACAGCAGGATCAGGAAGGTCGTCAGATCCCCAAGCGAATGGTAGAGTTGCGTCGGGTGCAAGGTCATGTTCTTGGGCGCCAGGGAGCCGGCATTAGTGAAGGTCACGGCCCAAGGCAAATCGCACTCCTTGCCATAGCAGCATCCTGCGGCAAAGCAGCCCAGACGCCCTATGGCTTGGCCCAGTGGCAGAGCCGGCACGAGCAGATCGGCCCAGAACAGGATGGGCTGTCGCTTTGAGCGCAGATAAAACCAAATAACCAAAGCCACCAGCAGAGCCCCACCCAGGAAGACCAGACCGCCTTTCCAGAACATGAAAATGTCCAGTGGATGGCGCAAAAAGTACCCTGGGTTAATCATAACATAGAGCATTCTGGAGCCGATGATCGCCGCCAGGATGCTCCAGAAAACTATGTCCTGGACCATGGCCACCGAAGCCCCGCGCTGCCGAGCCTCGTGCGAGGCCCATGCCATCCCTGCCAGAAAGGCCAGAGCGATGAATAGGCCGTAGGTGTGAACGGTCAGTGGACCTAAATCAACGAGGGTTGGGAACATGCTCGCTCTTCCACAAGGCCAGGATGAGTCCTCCCGCGCCGAGGCATATGGACATGTCAGCCACGTTGAAGGCCGGCCAGTGCCAGTTTCGGTAATATACGTCCAGGAAATCGACAACAAAGCCTTGAGTTACACGGTCCAGCAAGTTTCCCATGGCGCCGCCGAGCACCAGACCCAGCCCATAAATGGTCCATAAATCACGTTCAGGTGTCTTGCGTAAAATCCAGAGTATTACAACGAGGGCTAAAGCCGAAGCTCCCGCGAACATCCATGTCTGCCAACTCTGATCGGCCCTATTGAGGAAGCCGAAAGCTGCACCCCGATTATGAACGTGCACCAAGTCAAAAAAGCCCTGAATGACATTTATACTCTCGCCATATCGTAGATTGGCTTTGACCAGTAGCTTGGTCAGCTGATCAAGGCCGAACACAATCGTGGCAAGACTCAAGGCTATTATATAACGTCGTTTCATTACAAGCTCACGACCTTAAGCCAGACGCCGCCCGGCCCGCTAAGAGGAGAAAGTTCTAACGTTTACAAAAATGCGTGGCGCAGGATTAACAGTTCACGCCAGTGAGGATGCGAGCGCAACGCGGGCAAGTGCCAGGAAAATCTCCTGCTTCACCCGTGCGTTCATCATAGACCCAGCAACGTTCGCACTTCACGCCCGAAGCCTTCTCGACTTTGATGGCCAAGCCTTCCGTCTCAACACTACGATACGCATCGGCTGGCGCCTGTTCGGCCGCGGCTAAGGACACCTTTGATACGATGAACAGCTCACGCAAATCGGCGCCAATAACCTTGAGATCCGCGAGCAGGCTGTCAGGGGCGTAAATCGTAACATGCGTGTCCAGGGAATGGCCGATGGTGCCGGACTTGCGTATGGGCTCTGCAGCCTTGTTCACCTCGGCGCGCAATACAGGCAGCAGCTTCAGATTGGCTCTTTCCTCGGCATCAAGCCGCTCTTCGGTATCAAAAGTGAAGCGCGATTCGAAGACTGTCTGGCCTTTAGGCCGTAAGACTTCGGGCAAGCTACGGAAGACTTCCTCAGCCGTGAAGCACAGGATTGGGGCCATCTCCTGCATGAGGGTCAATAGAGTCTTCCAGATTACCGTTTGGGCCGCGCGCCGCTCCTTACTGTCCTTGCCGGAAACGTATAGCCTGTCCTTGATCACGTCCAGATAGAAGGCCGAGAGGTCGGTCACGCACAAATTGTGCAGGGTATGGAAAACCTTGTGGAACTCGAAATCTTGGTAAGCCTCGCGCACCTTCTCGAAGTTCAAGCGAAAAAGATCCAGGGCGTAGCGGTCCACTGGACCCATCTCGGCAAACGGTACTGCCTTGTCCGGTGAGAAGTCCGAAAGGTTGCCCAGGATGAAACGACAGGTGTTGCGGATACGGCGGTAGGCATCAACTAAGCGATCAAGAATTTCGCTGGAGATGCGCACATCCTCTTGATAGTTGACCGCTGAGACCCACAGGCGCAGCACCTCGGCCCCGTATTTATCGATTATCTCCTGTGGGGCCACGACATTGCCTAGGGACTTGGACATCTTGCGGCCATCGCCATCCACGACGTAACCGTGGGTGAGCACGGACTTGTAGGGCGGTCGCGCGCGAGTGCCGATGGAGGCCAGCAGGGAGGAGTGGAACCAGCCGCGGTGCTGGTCCGTGCCTTCCAGGTACAGGTCTGCCGGGAAGGTGCATTCGGGACGCTGCTCCAGTACGGCAGCAAAGCTGGTGCCGGAGTCGAACCACACGTCGAGGATGTCGTCTTCCTTTTCCCAGGCACCGCCACCGCAATGCGGACATTTCAGGCCCGCCGGAGCCAGCTTCTCCACAGGCGTTTCGAACCAGTAATCACAGCCCGTGGGGTGCTTCTCAAACTGGTCAACAACGGAGAAGACCCACTCGGAATTGGTGTAGGCCGTATCGCAATCCTTGCAAATGAGGGCGATTATGGGCACGCCCCAGGTGCGCTGGCGTGAGATGCACCAATCCGGCCGGTGTTCGATCATCGCATGGATGCGTTCGCGACCCCAGGCTGGAATCCAGCGCACGTCCTTTTCAATGGCGCGCAGAGCCTTGGCGCGCAAATCGTTCTTCTCCATAGAGATGAACCATTGCGTCGTGGCGCGGAAAATGACTGGCTGCTTGCAGCGCCAGCAATGCGGATAGGAGTGGGACAGCTTTTCCTCGGCCAGCAAGGCGCCGCGCTCACGGAGGATGCGGATCACCTCTGGATTGGCTTCGATAACCGTCTTGCCAGCCAACTCGTTTACCACGGGCAGGAAACGGCCTTTGTCGTCCAGGGGCGAGAGCACCTCCAGACCGTAGCGCAAGCCCGTTTCGTAGTCTTCACGGCCATGGCCGGGAGCGGTGTGCACTAAGCCGGTGCCAGTATCCAAAGTCACATAGTCGGCCAATACCACGGGCGAAACGCGGTCGATGAACGGATGGCGGGCCTTGATGCCTTCCAGATCCTTGCCCGTGACAACAGCCAGGACTTCAACGTCCTGCCATTTGAACTTCTTTTGCAGGGCTGCGAGTCTTTCACTGGCCACTACATGCACTTCGCCCTGGACGAGCGCAAGGACGTACTCGTATTCGGGGTGCACAGCCACGGCCATATTGGATGGGATTGTCCAAGGGGTGGTGGTCCAGATAACCAGGTAGGCTTTTTTGCCAGAGGCAACGGAAAATTTTTGGCTGAAGGCCGCATCATCCACAGGGAAGCGGACATAGATGGACGGAGAGGCATGGTCGGCGTATTCGACCTCGGCCTCGGCCAGAGCCGTTTCGCAGCAGATGCACCAGTGAATGGGCTTTTTGCCCCGATAGACCGAGCCATTGGCCATGAACCGGCCCAGTTCCCTGGCCGTGGCAGCCTCGTAGGTGGGCAGCATGGTCAAATAGGGATTGCTCCATGTTCCGAAAACCCCCAGGCGCTTGAACTCATCACGCTGGATTTTCATGAACTTAGTAGCATAATCTCGGCAAATCTTGCGCACGGTGACAGCTGGCAAATTTTCTTTGCCTTTCTCCTTTAGCTCCTGAGCAACTTTGTGCTCAATGGGCAAACCATGGCAGTCCCAGCCTGGAACATACTCAGCTCTGTAGCCGTGCATGTTTTTGAATTTAACGATTATATCCTTGAGCACCTTGTTCATGGCCGTACCCATATGAATATGGCCGTTAGCATAGGGCGGACCGTCGTGCAGGGTGTAACGTTCATTGCCCTCATTGGCCTTGACCATGAGGGCCAAGACATCGATCTCCTCCCACAAATTGAGTGTTTCAGGCTCACGCTGTTTGAGGTTGGCCTTCATGGGAAAGGACGTTTCAGGCAGGCACAAGGTCTTCTTGTAATCGCTCATGAGAGGTATCGGCCTCCGTCACTCGGTGTTGGGCTATTCTCCGCGGAGGGAGGATCTGACAAAACCAAAAAAGAGAATTGAAACAAGCAGGACATGAAGTCAAGAAGACTAAGGTCTTTCAGCAAAAGCGCAATAGCTAAAAATTGCGCTTGATTTTTGTTGGAGCCGAGAAAAATGGGGCTGAAAAAGGTATGTGGACGAAATGGAATAAAAAAAGCGAGGCGGAGGGGGAGTGATATGGGGGATAGGGAGGTCCGCCTCGCTGGAACCGACGCACCCAAAAAACAACAAATCACGCTTTATGACCATTATAATTTCGAAGCCCATTTATAACTAGGAACATGGATAAAAAAAAACCGTCAGCGCGATTCCATGAAGAGGTGAGTTCGTATAAATTTGAAAATTAGCTATAAGCTGATAGCTATCCTTCTACATTAAGGGACTTAGCTTGCTCGTTGTACGTGTGTTAGCTTGTGCATATTGCAATTTTTTAATTCTCTTGAAGTGTAATGAGACCTGACTACGCTACATTTTGTCTGGATATTTTTCAGGAATCCAGGATGTAGCTGATTTATGCCGTCGAAAAACATTCGGCAAACTCGGCTGGTTTTAGACTATGTCGCGCTGGAAAAGTCTGAACGCGATCATGCAGCAGTTTGCATTGCTAGCTTCGCTTAAAAAGCTTTTCCAGCTCCTTGGCGCTCAGGCGAATCAGGATAGGGCGGCCATGTGGGCAGTACTCGTGCTCGGGCGTTGCGGCCCATTCCGTGAGCAAAGCCATGGCTTCGGCCTGCGCCAGAGGCTGGTTGGCCTTGAGCGCGGCCTTGCAGGACAGCAGAGCCCATAAGTCGTGTAGTCTGCCATCTGGACTGCTCTGGCCGGTCAAGGACTCACGCAGGAGATCCCTGGCGGCGGCTGGCTCCAGCATGGCTGGGATGGACACGATCGTTAGCAGGTCCGGCCTTGGTCTACGCAGATTGAAACCGAGATCCAGCAATTCGGACCACAGCTCATCTAGTTTGGATTGCTCCGATGCGTGCAGAGGCAACTCCATGGGCACGGCCAGGGCGCGCTTCTCGCTTCGGCCGCTCTGGCTCGCATGGCGGGCGTAAAGCACGCGCTCATGCGCCGCGTGCTGATCAAGCAGCCCCAGACTGCCGTCGGGCAGGCGCAACACAAGGTAGGTGTCGGCGACTTGGCCCAGGTAGACCGGCGCGCCGTGCTCTGCGTGCTCGGGCAGGACCTGGCCGGCCACGCAAGTCGGGCCGGTCGGCCGCGAAGCGTGGGCAGGCCTTGCCGACTCGGTCCAGGGGCGCGCATCGGTCGTAGAATCCACGGAATCCATGGAGCTGGCGGATGTATCCGCGTAGACCTGGGTTTTGGATTCGCCCGACAGGTACGGACCTGGCGTGGTCGACTCTGTGCGCGGACCTGGCTGAATGGAAACCAAATGCCTGATGTCCAGGCATGACTGACGGTTCTCGCTGGTCTGGAACTCGCTGTAGCTGGGAAACTTTGCAGGTTGTTGCGGGTCGGCGGATGCCTTGCGGCCGAACGGCATGGCGGACTCGCGCAAGTTGTTTCCAGAAGGGTGCACACCGTGGCCTTCCGTTTCCAGGGCTTGCAAGAGGGCGCGTCTGATAACCGTGAAGATGACGGCTTCATCCTTGAAGCGTACCTCAAGCTTGGCCGGGTGCACGTTCACGTCCACCTCCTCGGGCGGCAGCTCCAGAAAGAGCAGCACCTGGGGATATTCGCGCGAGAGCAGGCGCCCAGAGTAAGCCTGGCGCACGCAGGAGACCAGCAGGCGGTCCTGTACGGGCCTGCCGTTGACATAAAAGAGCAGGCGGTCGCCGCGCGCTTGGGCTGCCTCCGGCTTGCCCGCCAAGCCATGGGCACGTATTCCGTGCAGGCTGAAGTCAAAGGGTGCGAGTCCTTCGCAGATAGGTGGTGGCCAGATTTCGGCCAGCCTGCGGGCCAGCTCCTGCCCAGGCGGAAAGCGCAGGAGCGTGCGGCCGTCGGTAGTGAAGCCAAAGGCCACCGCAGTGTGGGCCAACGCCAGCCTGGCTACGATCTCCTGACAGCGTTTGGCTTCGGTGGCTTGCGTTTTCAGAAACTTGAGCCTGGCTGGGACATTGAAAAAAAGGTCACGCACTTCGATGCGCGTGCCGCAAGCCAAGGCATCGGGTCCTTGCGTCGTAATGCGCCCGGCCTCCACACTGATCGACCAAGCCTCCTGCTGGTCAGCTGCCAAGCTGGCCACGCGTAACCTGCTGACCGAGGCGATGCTCGGCAAGGCTTCGCCGCGAAAACCGAAGCTGCGGATGGCGAAAAGGTCTTCTACTCGGCCGATTTTGCTCGTAGCATGGCGGGTGACGGCCAATTCCAATTCCTCGGACGGCATGCCCCAGCCATCGTCCTGCACTAGCACCAGGCCCTGCCCGCCGCGCTCTATGGCCACGTCCACACGGCTGGCTCCTGCATCCAGGCAGTTTTCCACCAGTTCCTTTACCACGCTGGCCGGGCGCTCCACGACCTCGCCAGCCGCGATCTGGTTCGCGAGCTCGGAAGGAAGAATCCGGATGGACTGTCGTTCGGCCATGCCTTGCTCCATCAGAAGCTGAGAGACGGAGAGCTGATACCCAGCAGGTTCACGCGGAAGGTATAAGACTGCTCAAAGGTGTCGTCAAAGTAGACGAACTGGAAATCGAAGCAATGATGTCTGTAAGTCAAAGCGATCTCCCTCTCCACCTCTTCCTCACGCAGGAGGTCGTACTCGTAGCGGGCGTCAATGAGCCAGTCGGACAGCAGGTGGAGTGTTCCGCCCAGGGTTACCGTGCGCAAGCGATCATCGTTGCGGCGCTTATAAGTATCCACCTCCTGCAAAACGTCTAACCCGAAGCGTAGACTGGCCTTGTCCTGGTAGAAAAGGGTTAGCCAATGCTCATGCTCGGTTACTTGAAGATCATATGGGGAGAAGAACGTGCTGCTGGATAGACTAATATAATTTTGAGGATACAGGGTCGCCTCGACTTCGATATCCGAAAAGGGCCGGCGCTCATATTGGTCGAGCATATCCGTTCGGTCGGCTTCAATAAAATCGTAGGACTGCTCCAGGCGCAGGCGAAAGAATTGCCTGTAATCCATTACTTCTTGAGGCAAGTAGTAGTTGCCTTCCTGCGGCGCTAGAACCACGGCTTGGCGCTTGCGGTCAAAAATATTGGTCAGGGAATAGCGCAGCTCGGAGGCCTGCTGGATGTAATCCACGCTGTCGAAGAGCGGCTCCACCTCGCTGCCTGTCCTCGAGCTCGAGCTTGCCACGGTGTATGTGGTATCCTCCTGGTTCACATCAGGCCTCCAGGTGTAGGCCAGGCGCGGCTGAAGCGTATGCCGGAGTTTGGTCCAGGAAGATTCGCCGGCATTGTCCAGGCTGACTTCGGGCGCGGCCGAGAGATCGAATGTTCGCGAGATTTCCGACAGGGCCGAGACGGAGATCTCGGGTATGCCCCGGCTGATATAGTCCTTGTCTGTGGTTGTAGCGGAATCGGCTGCGCCATCGAGCGTGCTGGTGCTCGTGTCGATGTCCTCGTGTCTGCCGAGAGAGTAGAAGGTCTGGCGCCAACTCACACTCGGGATAATGGAGCCGTAGCGGCTGGTGAGAGGCAAGCTAACCTCGGGGCGCGCATCCAGGCGCAAGCCCGTAGTGCCGCCGCGACGCCAAAAGTTGGTCGCCACGCCTTGGGCCTCCCATTCGAAGGGGGTTTCGCCAAGAGTGGTCTTGTAAGCGAACGCGCTGAATTCCGGTAAGCGTTGTACAGTAGGATTGTCGGCCGGGGTCAAGTTGTCGTTCATGTAGGCCAGGTTCTGGGTGTAGGCAGCAGACAGGTTCAAACCATAATCAGCATACTGCCTGGATATGAGCATGGCCGAGGTGCGGGTCAAGCTATCCTGTGTGGCGATGTCCCTGCTGAACTCGCTCCGTAGCGTGTTTCGGCTTCGAGTATAGCCTATCCGGCTGGTCTCGAATTCGCGCAGATAATTCTGGTCGGAGACATAGTCGAGGTCCATCTTGAGCTGCCAACTCGGATCGTGAAGATAGCCGTTTAACATACCGCGCAGCCAGTATCGGTCATGGTTGGGCCGAATCAAACCATCGCCGACGAACTGGTCGTTTTCCTCGGCTTCCGTGGGGGCCGCCGTTTTGTCGTCCAGCCAGCTTCCGCGCAGCCACAGCTTGGTGGCCGAATCCGGCGTAGAGCGAAACTCCAAATCCTGCATGACTCCACGCTCGCTCATATAATATTCCGTGAGAGTCGCGTCGTTCTCGTCATTAATAACAACATAAAGAGGTTGCAGATAGGTCGCGCCGTCGCGACTGCTGTATCCAATGTCGGGAAAGAGCAGGCCCGATTCGCGTGTGGACTGTGTGGAAAAGGCAAGAAACGGAAAATAGAGAATAGGTATGTCCAGGACGCGCAGCCGAGGATTCCATAAGGTCGCGCTGTCGTTCTGGTTGATGGTGGCGCTGCTCACCTTGAAGGACCAAGCCGCGGGATCATCTTCGCAGGCACTGATCTCGGCCTGGGTAAAGGAGTACTGTAGGTCCCCCTTTTTCTCTATATGATCGCTGCTGATGGATATGTGCGGGTCCTCAGTGATGATCCGTCCCCGCTTCAGCCAGCCGACTCGGTTGCGCAGGTCGAATTCCGCCTCCTCAGCCTCGATGTAGTATTTGTCCCAGCGCACCTGTACATGGCCGCGCAGGTAGATCCATTCCGAGAAGTGGAAATAGCGGGCGAAATCAGCCAGCATGTAGTCGTCACCGCTGCGCACGAGCACCTCGCCTTCGGCGTCGACGATCTCGGCATCGTGGTCTGCCGTCATGCGCTCGGCCGTGAGTCGCCATCGTCGACCCTCGAAGAGTTGACGGTCGCGCTCAGCGGGCATCAACTCCTCAAGAGCTTGGACCTTCAGGGGTTGAGCGTGCGCGGAAGGCAGAAACAGCGTGGTGAGCAATACGCATAATGCGAGAGCTACGCCGCCAACGCGGAATTTTGGCGCATGAGGCGCAGTGTTGAAAATCATGGAGGGGGAGATGGTTTCCTTCATGCCGTGTTTGTGTCCTGGCGCCTCCCCCCTGGGGAAAGGCGCGCCCGCTGGCACTGGCAGGCGGGCAATTTTGTCGGGTAGCATACAACCAACCAAAACAAAAGAGCCAGCTTTTTGCCTTTTATATAACCAATGGCAAGGCTTTTCCTTTCATTGGGAAGGGGGTAAGTAGAGCGGCCCGCCAGCGGCGGACTCACCACAGTTCAGCGAGGATACTATGGCCATTACCTACAATATGCTTGAGGTCCAGGTAGACCTCAAGCGCATCGTGGACAACTATCGTTTTATGCGCAGCAGGGCCGCCAGACTTATGCCCGTGATCAAGGCCGACGCCTACGGCCATGGGCTGCTGCCCGTAGCCAAAGCCCTGGCCGCCGCCGGCGCGGATGCCTTCTGCGTGGGCAGTGTAGGCGAGGCCGTGACCCTGCGCCGGGAGAGGAAACCCGACTCGGGCTGTCGCGTGGTTTCGCTGCTCGGCCCTATGGACCGGGAAGATTATGCCGAGGCGGTGTCACATGAGGTGACTCTGCTGGTCGGTCGCCACGAGCAGTTGGAACTGTTGCAGGTAGCGGCTTCATCCGCCGGCCGAATGGCACCCGTGGCGTTAAAGTTCGACACCGGCATGTCGCGCCTGGGCTTTTCCGAGGCCGACGTCCCACGCCTCATCCAGACTCTGACGACTTCGCCAAACCTGCGTCTAGAATTGGTCACGTCGCATCTGGCCACAGCCGACGAGGACAGTGGCGTGGATTATGTGCTGGCCCAGGCGGAACGCTTCCGCGCAATTACAGCCAAGCTTTCTGCAGCAGGATTGCGTTTCCAGGCCAATTTGGCCAATTCGGCCGGTATCTTGGCATATCCCGAACTGCATTTCGATCTGCAGCGGCCCGGCATCGCTCTCTATGGATCGAATCCCTTCCTGGGCACCAACCACGAAGAGCTTGGCCGACCCCTCAAGCAAGCCATGAGCGTTACCACGCGGATTCTGGACGTGCATGACCTGCCGCGGGGCGGAACCATCAGCTACGGCCGCACCTATACGGCTCCCAGGGATATGCGCGTGGCGATCATGGCCGCAGGGTACGCCGACGGCTATTCCCGGGGTCTAAGCAACAAAGGTCAGGTCTGCCTCAAGGGGAGCCGGGCACCCATACTGGGCCGTGTGTGCATGCAGCTTACGGCTGTGGACATCACGGGCCGCGAGGATGTGCACCCCGGCGATACTGTCCATCTACTAGGCGGCAGCGGCAGGGGCTATATCTCAGTTGAGGAGCTGGCTGGCTGGTGGGGCACGATCTCCTATGAGAGCTTCTGCATTCTTGGGCTCAATCGGCGAGTGTACTTTGGTGGGGATTAGATTCCATACACGCCGTGGAAAACACACTTGGGTTGCTGGGTAGCCGCGAGCGTTTTGTGCGGTGGGGTGTGCGCGAAGGGAACTGTGAGTTCAATAATTTCGAGTTAGTGTCGCTTGACTGTGCTACTTAAAATGAAATAGTGCTACTGAAGCAGCTGCGTACCACCAAACTCAAGCGAACGGAGCAGTTCCATGAAACACCTGATATCCAGCGGCACGATTTCTCTATTACTATTCTTCCTGAGCACCCTTTCTGCACAGGCGCACTTCGGCATGCTCATCCCGAGTCAGTCCACGGTTATGCCACCCGACCGAGCCGTCACCATTGAGTTGTCCTTCTCCCACCCATTCGAAGGACAGGGTATGGAGTTGGCCAAGCCCAAGGCTTTTGGCCTCATGCTCGATGGCAAGACGGTCGACCTGCTCGGCAGCCTCAAGCCTGCCAAGATCATGGGGCATACGGCCTGGAGTTCCCAATACGTTTTCAGCCGTCCGGGCCTGGCCGCGTTCTATATGGAGCCGCAGCCTTATTGGGAGCCGTCCGAGGATTGCTTCATCATTCACTACACCAAAGTCATAGTGGCCGCCTTCGGCGAGGAGGAAGGCTGGGACCAGCCGGTAGGCCTCAAGACCGAGATCGTGCCCTTGACGCGCCCCTTCGGCAATTACGCGGGCAATGTATTCCAGGGACAAGTGCTGCTCGACGGCAAGCCCGTTCCCCAGGCCATGGTCGAGGTGGAGTATTTCAACCGCGACGGCAAGTACGAGGCGCCGAACGACTACATGATCACTCAGGTGATCAAGTCGGATCAGAACGGCGTGTTCACCTATGTCTGCCCGCTAGCCGGCTGGTGGGGCTTCGCGGCATTGAACGAGGCTGATTTTACCCTCAAGCAGCAAGGGCAGGACAAGGGAGTGGAGCTTGGCGCTGTACTCTGGACCCAGATGCACGACATCCGGAAGAAGTAGGCCATGCATATCTCCGAAGGCATTCTTTCCGCGCCCGTCTTAGCCTCTGGGGCCGCGCTAGCAGCGGGCATGACTGTCATCGGCCTGCGCCGCCTGGATCCTGCGCGCATGGTGCGCGTAGGGCTGCTCGCCTCGGCCTTCTACGTGGCCTCGCTGGTGCATGTGCCCATCGGACCCGGCAATGCCCATCTCGTGCTCAATGGCCTATTGGGCCTGCTGCTGGGCTGGGTCGCGGTGCCGGCTATTCTGACCGCATTGCTCCTGCAGGCAGTCATGTTTCAATTTGGCGGGTTGACAGTACTGGGTGTAAACACGGTCATCATGGCTATGCCAGCCGTGGTCTGCCATTATGCCTTCGGGCCTCTGGTCAAGCGCACGGGCCGGACCGCAGCCCTGGGAGCTTTTGCGGCCGGAGCTTTGGCAGTGCTTCTGTCCGGTACACTCGTTGCGATCTTTCTCATCTTCAGCGGCGAGCAGTTTCTACAGGCGGCCTGGGTTATCCTGGCCGCGCACGTACCAATCATGCTCATCGAAGGGCTGTTGACCATGTTCCTGGTCGCTTTCTTCAAGCGGGCCAAACCCGAGTTACTGGCGCTATAGAGTGATGGGATGGCCCAGCCCCTCTCGAAGCAGGTGATTTCGGCCACCCACAAACAATCCCGCTGGCTTGCCTGGTACTAGCGCCTAACCAGGTCGGGCCAAGCCGGGGCGCAGTTGTCTTAAAGCAGATTGCTTTTAAGACGCCCGCTCCGGCGTTGACGGCGCAAGTGAATTGCGCCTACGCCTGCGCGGCGGCAAGCCATGCCGACGCATGGCTTG